>DALYUA010000012.1:0-19254 GCA_031993245.1 Buttiauxella sp.
TAATACTTCAGCGGCGGTTAAAGCACGCGCGGACTGGGTGGTGACATCCAGCATTGCCGTTGAACTGATTGAACATCTGGACAGCCTGGGGGAGAAAATTATCTGGGCGCCGGATCGTCATTTGGGCAGCTACGTCCAGAAGCAGACCGGTGCGGACGTGCTGTGCTGGCAGGGTGCATGTATCGTACATGATGAATTTAAAACCCAGGCGCTGGCGCGCATGAAGGCGCTATACCCTGATGCGGCGATACTGGTTCACCCCGAGTCGCCCCAGGCCGTGGTCGATATGGCTGACGCAGTGGGTTCAACCAGCCAGCTGATTAACGCGGCCAAAATACTGCCTCATCAGCAACTGATCGTGGCAACGGATCGGGGCATATTCTACAAAATGCAGCAGGCGTGTCCGGATAAAGAGTTGCTTGAAGCGCCGACTGCGGGTGAGGGCGCAACGTGCCGAAGCTGCGCTCATTGTCCCTGGATGGCGATGAACGGCCTTAAAGCCATCGCTGAGGGACTGGAGCAGGGCGGAGCGGCACACGAGGTTCATGTGGATGCCGCGTTGCGTGAAGGCGCTCTGGTGCCGCTTAATCGGATGTTAGACTTTGCCGCAGAACTACGCCGCTCGATAAAAGGCAACGCATAGGACATTACGTTCAGAGGAAAATATGGATTTTTTTAGCACGCAAAACATTCTGGTCCACATCCCGATTGGGGCAGGTGGCTACGATTTATCATGGATTGAGGCGGTAGGTACGCTCGCCGGGCTGCTATGTATCTGGCTTGCAAGCCTTGAGAAAATCAGCAATTACGCGTTTGGATTAATCAACGTCACGCTGTTTGCCATTATCTTCTTCCAGATCCAGTTATATGCCAGCCTGCTGCTGCAGGTATTCTTCTTTGTCGCCAATATTTACGGCTGGTATGCATGGTCGCGCCAGACCAGCAATAACGAGGTTGCGCTGCGCATACGCTGGCTGCCGCTTCCAAAAGCGCTGGCCTGGCTTGCCGTCTGTGTGGGCGCGATTGGCCTGATGACTGTGTTCATCAATCCTGTTTTTGCTTATCTGACGCGTATTGCTGTTTCCGTGATGCAAGCGCTCGGCCTGAACGTTACGCTGCCGGAACTACAGCCGGATGCTTTCCCGTTCTGGGATTCCTGCATGATGGTGCTCTCTATCGTAGCGATGATCCTGATGACGCGTAAGTACGTGGAAAACTGGCTGCTATGGGTAGTGATTAACGTCATCAGCGTGGTCATTTTTGCACGGCAGGGCGTTTATGCGATGTCGCTTGAATACCTGATCCTGACGTTTATTGCCCTTAACGGCAGCCGCATGTGGATTAAAAGCGCACGCGAGCGGGGTTCGCGCGCGCTCTCTTGATCAGTGATGATGAGCGTGGTCCGGGTGGCCATGCTCATTTAAATCGCAATTCGGCCCGCTACAGGGTTGATACTCCATTTGTACCGTCGCGTGTTCAATCTGATATTCCTGCTCCAGGAAGTGATGGATACGACCGAGCAGCGCATCGTGATCGTGTGGAGGGATTACCTGCACATGCAGCGTCATCAAAGGTTTTTCCCCCACCAACCAGATATGTACATGGTGCACGTTTCGTACTTCAGGAATGCCACGAGAAAGCTTTTTCTTAAGCGTTTCAATATCTATCGCCCCGGGTGCCCCCTCAAGCAGCTCATTTACGCTTTCTTTAAGCAAACTCCACGCGCTGCGCAGGACAAGGCAGGAAACCAGTATGGAAAGAATGGGGTCGATTGGCGTCCAGCCGGTCCATAAAATAACCAGCGCGGCGATGATTGCGCCCACCGATCCGAGTAAATCGCCTAAAACATGCAGCGCCGCCGCACGAACGTTGAGGTTTTTCTCTTCGCTCCCACGATGCAATATCCAGAACGAAGCAATATTCGCCAGCAGCCCAGCGACTGCAATAGTTAGCATCGTCCACCCGGCAACGGGCTGTGGATGACTGAAGCGCTGGATCGCCTCCCAGACGATTAACAGGGTAATGAGTACCAGCGCAAGGGCATTCACAAACGCGGCGAGCGTCGTTAAGCGTAACCAGCCAAACGTGCGGCGAGAGTTAGGCGGGCGACGGGCGAATTGTACGGCGATAAGAGCGACCAACAGCGCGGCGGCATCCGTTAACATATGTCCTGCATCGGCGAGCAACGCCAGCGAACCGGAGAGCAAACCACCGATAACTTCTGCCACCATAAACAATGCGGTGATTGCAAAAGCCCATAGCAGTCTTTTAGCGTTTGTATCCTGAGAGGCGTGTTGATGTGAGTGTGAGTGAGCCATAATTTCCCGCAGGCAGAAACAACGATGCGTTAATTATAACCGCCAACCTGTTCAACTTATTGAGAAATGCTTAAATAAAAAAGGAGAGCCGAAGCTCTCCTCATCACTAACCATCAGGTTACTGTGAAGTGCCGTCTGTTTTAGTGTCTACATCGTTACCCGTTCCGGTCTCAACTTTTTTGTTCATATCCGGGCAGCGTCCATCCTTACACATGGTATTTTTATGGACGTCTTTAGAGTCCATTCCTTCACCGGTGGCGCTGGTGCCCTTGTCATTCGGCTGAAGCATAGTGCCGGAATTGTTCACATCGCTGCCATCGGTACCATTAGGTGCGACGTTCTGTTTCGCATCAGGCGCGATCTGTCCCGCCTCAGCGCTTGAGTTCGCCTGGCCGTTATTGTCACCACCAGTAGGTGTATCAACGGCCATAGCCGCGCCGCTTGCGGCAGAAAGTGAAGCTGTGAGGAAAAGCATGGCTAATTTATTCATCTTTATGCTCCTGTTCTGGTCGTTATTGCTGGATAACTTCTTCCAACAGTGCAAAAATTGTACCGATCGCGCCGGGCATAACAGAAAAAAGTATCGGCGATAGAAATGTGATCAGAATACAATTTTGGAAAACTGAGATTTTTCAGCGTTAACAGTAAAAATTGTAGCGGTGATCTCGTTTTTCGCTATGTTTCGGCGAAGTTAAACTCAACTCCAGGAATAATCTGCCTGAAGTGTAAAATCCCGTTTACACTTTAGCGATGAAGATATAGATTGAAGGGATTGCAACTCGACAAAAATGTAAAAACCTTCCGGAAATATCATGAATTATCAGAACGACGACTTACGAATCAAAGAGATTAACGAACTCCTGCCACCTGTAGCGCTGCTTGAAAAATTCCCGGCCACCGAAAAAGCAGCCCAGACGGTTTCCCATGCCCGCCAGGCTATCCACAAAATTTTAAAAGGCAATGACGATCGTCTGCTGGTGGTTATCGGGCCATGCTCTATTCACGATATCAAAGCCGCAAAAGAGTACGGTGCGCGCCTGCTGGCGCTGCGTGAAGAGCTCCAGGGCGAGCTTGAAGTGGTCATGCGGGTTTACTTCGAAAAACCTCGTACTACCGTAGGATGGAAAGGGCTGATTAACGATCCGCATATGGACAGCAGCTACCAGATTAACGACGGCCTGCGCATTGCCCGTAAGCTGCTGCTCGATATCAACGACTCCGGCCTGCCGGCCGCGGGGGAGTTTCTTGATATGATCACGCCACAATATCTGGCGGACCTGATGAGCTGGGGCGCGATTGGCGCGCGTACAACAGAATCTCAGGTTCACCGTGAATTAGCTTCCGGTCTTTCCTGCCCGGTTGGCTTCAAAAACGGCACCGATGGCACCATGAAAGTTGCTATCGACGCCATTAACGCTGCCGGTGCGCCGCATTGCTTCCTCTCTGTCACCAAGTGGGGCCATTCCGCCATCGTCAATACCAGCGGTAACGGCGACTGCCATATCATCCTGCGCGGCGGTAAAGAACCAAATTACAGTGCGGCGCACGTAGCCCAGGTTAAACAAGATTTAGCGAAAGCCGGGCTACCAGCCCAGGTGATGATTGACTTCAGCCACGCTAACAGCAGCAAGCAATTTAAAAAGCAGATGGAAGTAGGTGCGGATGTCTGCCAGCAGATCGCGGGTGGCGATAAAGCCATTACCGGCGTGATGATTGAAAGTCATCTAGTGGAAGGGAACCAGAGCCTGGAGAGCGGCGAGCAGCTGGTCTACGGCAAAAGTATCACTGATGCCTGTATTGGCTGGGAAGATACCGAAACGCTTCTGCGCCAGTTGGCCGCAGCGGTGAAGGCCCGACGCGGTTAAACCCGTTTTTGCTGCAATAATGCCCGCTGGCAAATCCCGGGACAGGCATGCAGCGATGTGCAAGGCGTATGGGGCAACAGGTGAGAGCGAGTTCCGCTCGTTGTGTACGATTGCCCCTTTTCGAGAGCCCCTTATCTGCTGAGCCAGCGGAATCTTGCACAGTTGGGTCTCCAGCCCTGGCTCCACTTTAAGGATCGGCTGGTGGTTCTTCCTCCAGTGCATCAGCGAACTTCCGCATCAGCCGAACGAGATCTTCAATCTCCTTTTCGGTCCACGTACTGAAGATCGTGCGACCGATTCGCTCCCGTGCCTCGTCGATGTGAATCGTCATCGCCTTGCCTTCCGGTGATATTACCGCTTCGCGCACGCGGCGATCGGTGGCGTTCTCCTGCCGTTTCACGAGCCCCAAACTTTCGAGCCTGGCTACCTGCCGGCTGACGGTGGTGTGATCCCGCCCCACACGATCGGCCAATTCCATAACGCCGATCGGCCCCAGCCTTTCGATTCCGATGAGCAATGAGAATAACGCCCGGTCGAGTCGGATACCCGCTGCTTCGATCAGCTTCTCGTCGCGCTGCGGCCGGTTCATCGCGCTGGCGATGCTGATCAAGGCACCGTGAAGTATCTTCAACTGCTCAGAGATACGTGCATCTTGCACGTTTTTCTTTAACGACATACACTGCCTCCTGTTACGTGCATATTACACGCATTGGAGGAACGATGACAGCCTACTCAACCAACAACGTTCTGATCTGTGGAGCTGGCGCAGCCGGTCTCACGCTTGCCATCGAACTAGCGCGACGCGGCGTGCCCTTTCGTCTGATCGAGAAGATGAACAGACCCTTCAGCGGCTCGCGTGGCAAGGGGATCCAACCGCGAACGCAGGAAGTCTTTGAGGATCTGGGCATCATCAACCGTGTTGTCGCGGCCGGCGGAATCTACCCGCCTCAGCGGATATACCGTGACGACGGAAGCTATACCGAGTCCACGGCCATCGAGAATGTGCAGCCCACACCCGCCGAGCCTTATCACCTGCCATTAATGCTTCCGCAGTTTCTGACGGAACAGATCATGCGTGAGCGGCTAAACGAGCTGGGCCATCGGGTAGAGTTCGGCTGCGAATTGCTCGGCTTCGAGCAGGACAACAGCGGTGTCACCGCGCGTGTTATAGGACCGGCGGGTGAGGAAACCCTCCGCGTTCGCTATCTCATCGGGACTGATGGCGGTCGCAGCCTCGTGAGGAAAACCCTCGGCGTAGATTTTCCCGGCAAGACGTTAGGAGTGCGCAGCATCGTAGCGGACGTAGCGCTGACCGGGTTGGATCGTGATGCGTGGCACCAGTTCAACGGCGGTGACATGGAGCGGATGGTCGCGATCTGCCCGCTTGCCGGAACCGAACACTTCCAGATCCAGGCGCCAATTCCGTCTGATGCCCGGGCGGATCTCTCTTCCGATGGGCTAACCGCCTTGCTCGCCGGACGTACGGGGCGTGCGGATATCATCGTGCATTCGGTCTCCTGGGCTTCGGATTACCAGATGAGCTCGCGCCTGGCTGAACGCTACCGTGTGGGCCGGGTGTTTCTGGTCGGCGATGCCGCTCATGTGCATCCTCCCACTGGAGGACAAGGGCTGAACACCAGCGTGCAGGATGCCTACAACCTGGGCTGGAAGCTTGCGGCCGCGCTGAGGGGCGCGAATGAAGACCTTCTCGACAGCTACGAGGCCGAACGTCGGCCCGTTGCGATCGCCATGCTCGGACTTGCGACAAAGCTACTCAATGCTCACAAGCGGGGTGAGGACCGTCGTGGTCGTGAGGTGCATCAGCTCGACATTGGATACCCGGAATCCTTTCTTGCGCTGGAAGCACCGGAGCGTACCAGAAGCCTGCTCGCAGGGAACCGTGCGCCTGACGCCCCCGTTCGCGGCACGGCAGGACAATCGACCCGGCTCTTTGAATTATTCGCTGGCGCGCACTGGACACTGTTGGGCTACGGGGTTGTCCGTGCAAGCGTGCCGCCACGTCCGGGGCTACACATCCACACCTTTGGTCCAGGCGGAGATGTTATTGACGCAGACGGTCATTTTGTCGATGCTTACGCGCTGAACCGTGGCGACTGGGTGCTTGTCCGTCCCGATGGTTATATCGGTGCCATCGTAGCGTCCGGCGAAACCGCGGCTCTGGAGGACTATTTGAACAGAGTTGGAATAAATAATTTCCCGGCCTGAAAGCGTGGGCCATGCCCCGGCCAATCGTCTCTTTTCGACTGGTAGAAATCGTGTTTTTGCTGGGATGAATTTTTTGAATGAAATAAAAAAGGCGTGGATTGCTCCACGCCTTTTTCACATCTTGCGAATTACTTCGCTTTACCCTGATTCGCAACTGCCGCAGCTTTGGCTGCGATTTCGTCAGCGTTGCCCAGGTAGTAGCGCTTCAGCGGCTTGAAGTTTTCATCGAACTCATACACCAACGGCACGCCGGTTGGGATGTTCAGCTCAAGAATTTCTTCTTCGCTCAGGTTATCAAGGAATTTCACCAGCGCACGCAGGGAGTTACCGTGAGCCGCAACGATCACGCGCTCGCCGCTTTTCATGCGTGGCAGAATGGTTTCGTTCCAGTAAGGAATAACGCGGTCGATAGTCAGCGCCAGGCTTTCAGTGGTTGGCAGCTCTTTATCGCTTAGTGATGCATAACGCGGGTCGTGGCCAGGGAAACGCTCGTCATCGCGAGTCAGCTCTGGCGGAGTCACAGCAAAGCCACGACGCCATTGCTTAACCTGCTCGTCACCGTATTTTTCTGCGGTTTCGGCTTTGTTCAGCCCCTGCAGCGCGCCGTAGTGACGCTCGTTCAGCTTCCATGATTTTTCAACCGGCAGCCAGGCCTGATCCAGTTCATCAAGGATATTCCACAGCGTGTGGATGGCACGTTTCAGCACGGAGGTATAAGCAAAATCGAAGGAGTAGCCTTCGTCTTTCAGCAACTGACCTGCGGCTTTCGCTTCAGTTTTGCCTTTCTCGGACAGATCGACGTCATACCAACCGGTGAAACGGTTTTCATTGTTCCACTGGCTTTCGCCGTGACGAACCAGTACCAGCTTAGTAACAGCCATAGTTTACTCCTTAATAAGCCTGCGATTAATGATAACAATTATCATTATATTGCCGTGGGACAACCTGCGGCAATCTAAACGTTTAACATAGCGAAAAAGAGCGGGAAGTGTAAGTTGGATGTGAATCTGGCGTTATTTTTTGTCGGATTTTGGCGGGATATTCAGCAATCAGGGTAAGAATTGCCCTCCCGTAAAGGAGGGCATAAGCGCTACTGCGGGATAAACTGATATTCAGTCACGCTCAGATATTCGTCATCCGGCTGTAACCAGCAGTCTGGCTGCGGCCATTCAGGATGATTCGGGCTGTCCGGCAGGAACTCGCTTTCCAGCGCCAGGCCCTGATAAGCGGTGTAAGTGCCCTGTTCGCGGGCTGGCGTACCGTCCAGATAGTTACCGCTGTAGAACTGCAGCGCCGGGGCCGAGGTATAAACAGTCATCTGCAACTGGCTATCGCTGGACCAGACGTGCGCGGCGGGCTGACTTGCATCACCTTTTGCCTGCAACAGGAATGCGTGGTCATAGCCCTTCACCAGCGTCTGATCTTCATCACTCAGAAAATCATCGGCGATCGTTTTCGCACTACGGAAATCAAAACTGGTGCCTGCCACATCCTTCAGGCCCGCCTGCGGAATACCGCTGGCATCTACCGGCAGGTAGCTATCGGCAAAGAGCTGCAATCGATGCTGGCGTATATCGTATTGCGCGCCATCAAGGTTGAAGTAGGCGTGGTTAGTGAGATTCACCGGGCATGGCTTATCAACTTTTGCACGGAACTCAATCGCGATGCGGTTATCCTCGGTGAGCGAGTAACGGGCCGTGGCGCGAAACTCGCCCGGGAAACCCTGATCGCCATCCGCAGAATCGAGCGTATACAGCACCTCCTGCTCATTTTGGCGGACAATACGCCAGCGGCGCTTGTCGAACCCTTCCGGCCCGCCGTGTAGCTGATGTTCGCCCTGATTTGCGGTAACTTTGATGGTTTCACCATCGCGCATAAATTTACTGTCTGCGATACGGTTCGCATAGCGTCCAACCGTTGCGCCAAGATACGCCGTCTGGTTGAGATAATCCTCCGGTGTGGCACAGCCAAGCAGCGTTTCGCGCACCGTACCATCTTTCATCGGTACACGGCACGAGAGCAGGGTTGCGCCCCAGTCCATCATAGTCACCACCATCCCTGCGCTGTTACGCAGGGTGGAAATACGGTACGGCTGGCCGTCAGGAGCGAGTTGTGGCGTCTCTTTTAGCATTGCCCGGCTCCTTCTGAAGGTTTGCAGACATAGAAGGTTTCTTTGATACCGGTTTTCGCTTCGTACTGTTCAGCCACCGCTTTTTCAACGGCTGGCACCAGTTCCTCAGGGATCAGCGCAACGATGCAGCCGCCGAAGCCGCCGCCGGTCATGCGCACGCCGCCTTTATCGCCAATCGTTTCTTTGACAATCTCAACCAGGGTATCAATCTGCGGAACGGTAATTTCGAAATCATCACGCATGGAAGCATGAGATTCCGCCATCAGTTGACCCATGCGTACCAGGTCGCCCTTCGCCAGCGCGTCCGCCGCTTCAACGGTACGAATGTTTTCTGTCAGCACGTGACGCACGCGTTTGGCAACGACCGGATCCAACTCATGCGCCACGGCGTTAAATTTATCGAGTTCGACATCACGCAGGGCCTTCTGAGTAAAGAAGCGAGCACCGGTTTCGCACTGCTGGCGACGAGTGTTGTACTCGCTGCCTACCAGAGTGCGTTTAAAATTACTGTTAATGATGACAACGGCCACGCCTTTAGGCATAGAAACGGCTTTGGTGCCAAGCGAGCGGCAGTCGAGCAGCAGGGCGTGATCTTTCTTGCCCAACGCAGAAATTAACTGATCCATAATGCCGCAGTTACAGCCCACAAACTGGTTCTCTGCTTCCTGGCCGTTTAACGCCAGCTGTGCGCCATCCAGAGGCAGGTGATAAAGCTGCTGGAAAGCTTTACCAACCGCAACTTCCAGAGAAGCCGATGAGCTAAGCCCGGCGCCTTGCGGCACATTCCCGCTAATCACAAGATCCGCGCCGCTAAAGTTTTTATCGCGTTTTTGCAGGTGCTTTACCACGCCGCGGACATAATTGGACCATTGCTGGGTGTCATGGCTGAGAATCGGCTTATCCAGAGAAAACTCGTCGCTCTGATTGTCATAGTCGGCGGCGATGACGCGCACCATACGATCGTCACGTTTCGCACAGCTAATCACCGTCTGGTAGTCAATGGCGCAAGGCAGCACGAAACCGTCGTTATAATCGGTGTGCTCGCCAATCAGGTTGACGCGACCCGGAGCCTGAATAGTCAGTGAAGCAGGGTAGCCGAAGCTATCGGCGAAGATTTGTTGGGTTTTATCTTTCAGACTCATTTTTATACTCCCGATTGGCGAAAATGTACGTCGGAAACGGCACGCAAGCGTTCTGCGGCTTGCTCTGCGGTTAAATCACGTTGGGTTTCAGCCAGCATTTCGTAGCCGACCATAAATTTGCGTACCGAGGCGCTGCGCAGCAGCGGCGGATAGAAGTGCGCATGCAGCTGCCAGTGATCGTTGTTTTCACCGTTAAACGGCGCGCCGTGCCAGCCCATGGAATAAGGGAAGGAGCACTGGAAAAGGTTATCGTAGCGGCTGGTCAGTTTTTTCAGCGCCAGCGCCAGATCGCTGCTTTGTTCTTCGCTCAGATCGGTGATGCGCAGCACGTGCGCTTTTGGCAGCAGCAGCGTTTCGAACGGCCAGGCGGCCCAGTACGGCACAACGGCCAGCCAGTGTTCGGTTTCCACCACGGTACGGCTGCCGTCTTTCAGCTCGCGCTGCGTGTAGTCAACGAGCATGGAAGAACCCTGCCGGGCAAAATATTCGCGCTGCAATACATCTTCACGCGCTACTTCATTTGGCAGAAAACTGTTCGCCCAAACCTGACCGTGCGGATGCGGATTGGAGCAGCCCATCGCCGCGCCTTTATTCTCAAACACCTGCACCCAGGGCCAGGTTTTGCCGAGATCCGCCGTCTGCTCCTGCCAGGTTTTCACCACTTCTTCAAGGGCGGGAACAGAAAGCTGTGGAAGCGTTTTGCTGTGATCGGGAGAAAAACAGATCACCCGGCTGGTGCCGCGCGCGCTTTCGCAACGCATCAGCGGATCGCCGCTTGCGGGCGCATCCGGCGTGTCTGTCATCAGCGCGGCAAAATCGTTAGTAAAAACGAACGTGCCGGTATATTGCGGGTTCTTATCGCCGGTAACACGGGTATTGCCGGGACATAAAAAACAGTCCGGATCGTGTGCCGGCAGAGTCTCCTGCGCAGGGGCTTCCTGCGCCCCCTGCCAGGGGCGCTTGGCGCGATGCGGAGAAACCAGAATCCATTGACCCGTCAGCGGGTTGTAACGACGATGTGGATGATCCACCGGGTTAAACTGCTCCATCACTTTTCCTTAATCCGGATAACCTTGAGGATGGCGGGACTGCCAGCGCCACGTATCATCTGCCATTTCCTGCAGCGTTCGGCTGACACGCCAGTTAAGTTCTTTATCTGCTTTGTTCGCATCGGCCCAGTAAGCGGGCAGATCGCCATCGCGGCGCGGCGCGAAGTGATAATTCACCGGCTTGCCGCACGCCTTGCTGAACGCGTTAATCACATCCAGTACGCTGCTGCCGACGCCTGCGCCGAGGTTGTAGATGTGCACGCCAGGTTGACCATGCAGCGTTTGCATAGCGGCGACGTGGCCGTCTGCCAGGTCCATTACGTGAATATAATCACGCACGCCTGTACCGTCTTCGGTAGGGTAGTCGTTACCAAATACGGCCAAAGAGTCGCGACGCCCGACGGCGACCTGGGCGATATAGGGCATCAGGTTATTTGGAATGCCCTGCGGGTCTTCACCCATATCGCCTGACGGATGTGCGCCAACCGGGTTGAAATAACGCAGCAATGCCACGCTCCAGTTCGGCTGTGCTTTTTGCAGATCCGTAAGAATTTGTTCAACCATCAGCTTGCTGCGGCCATAGGGGCTTGCAGGCGTTCCGGTCGGGAAGCTTTCTACGTAAGGGATTTGCGGCTGATCGCCGTAAACGGTAGCCGAGGAGCTGAAGATAAAGTTGGTTACGTTAGCAGCGCGCATGGCGGAAATCAGGCGTAGCGTACCGGTCACATTGTTATCGTAATATTCCAGCGGTTTGTTAACCGATTCGCCTACGGCTTTAAGCCCGGCAAAGTGGATTACCGCGTCAATCTGGTAGTCATGGAAAATTTCAGCCAGCAGGCCTTCATCGCGAATATCGCCGTCAATAAACAGCGGGTGTTTTCCGCCCAGGCGTTCGATCACCGGCAGCACGCTGCGTTTGCTGTTACACAGATTATCCAGAATGACGACGTCGTGGCCATTTTGCAGCAGCTGCACGCAGGTATGACTGCCAATGTAACCGCTACCACCTGTTACCAGAACTCTCATATTTCGCTCCATTACGCCTATCGTATGTATTAAACATAGCATAACAGAGATGCGAAAAGTGTGACATGTGATAAATTAGTGGAATCGTTTACACAAGCGATGTCCCGGAATCTTATGGAGCAAAAAAGGATTATAAAACAATTACAAGCCTGAGTGATTTTGCGGGTTGTCTGAAAATAACGAGGAATGGAGAGAAAAGTGGCGCGGGTATACGTGCGCCACAGCAGCGGGACATTAACGAGAGGTTAAATCTTCAAATTCATAGCGATACGCATCGCCATCGGCCACGAAGGTTAATCGCTTCGTAATACACTCCGGCGCATCTTCGGCATGATGTGAAACAAACAGCAGTTGGGTTTCCCCTTCGCCAATCAGAATATCCACGAAACGGCGCACCAGCTGGCGGTTAAGCGGATCAAGTCCCTGAAGCGGCTCATCAAGGATCAGCAAACCAGGGTGCTTAACCAGCGCACGGGCGATAAGCGCCAGCCGCTGTTGACCCCATGACAGGCTATGGAAAGGCGCGTCGGCGATGGCGTTGTCCATGCCGAGCATATGCAGCCATTCGCGGGTGAGCTTGTGCTGGCGGTCTGACACAGCCTGATAGATGCCGATGGAGTCGAAAAAGCCCGAGAGAATGACGTTGCGCACGGACGTGCTGACGCGATACTCCAGATGCAGGCTGCTGCTTACGTAGCCGATATGTTTTTTTATATCCCAGATGGTTTCGCCGCTGCCGCGACGGCGGCCAAACAGCGTCAGATCGTTACTGTAACCCTGCGGATGATCCCCCGTCACCAGGCTTAACAGCGTTGATTTGCCCGCACCGTTTGGGCCGACGATTTGCCAGTGTTCGCCAGGATTTACCGTCCAGGAAAGGTTGTGCAGAACAGGGCGATCGTTATATTCCACTACGCCGTTACGCAGGATAATACGTGGCTCGCCTTCCGGAAGGGTATGGTGGGCGCTCGGGTTGTCAGCCTCCGGTAGCGCCACGCCTGCCAGCTTTTCGCTATGTGCAAGCTGCGCAATTAACGCCTGCTCAAGCAGCTTTTTCTTCTCGCCGGTTTCAATCAGCGTGCAGTCGGCCAGCACCCCTGCATGCTGAACAAAATCCGGGATTTCATCAAAGCGATTTAACACCAGCACCAGCGTATAGCCCCGGGCGCTAAGTTCGCCTAATAAACCCGCAAGCTGTTCGCGGGATTGTACATCCAGCCCGTCAAAAGGTTCGTCGAGGATTAGCAAATCCGGCTCTGGCATCAGCGCCTGACAAAGCAATGTCTTGCGCGTTTCACCGGTGGAGAGATATTTAAAACGGCGCGTCAGCAGCTGCTGAATGCCAAAAAGCCCCGCCAGCTTTTCGCAGCGTGCCGGGTCTTTGAGCTCTTGCTGAATAATTTCTGCGGTGGTGCGCCCGGTGTCATCTTCGTCGGGGCTGAGCAAATCGGTGTTATTACGCTGCCACTCTTCGCTCACCAGCTTCTGAAGCTGTTCAAAAGAGAGATGCGCTATGCGTGGAAAAGTACATTCACGCTTGCCTTTCAGCAATGGCAGCGAGCCTGCCAGCGCGCGGGCAAGTGAAGATTTCCCACTGCCGTTTGCTCCCACAAAGGCCCAGCTTTCACCCGAATTAATGGTTAAGTCGTTAAGAGTAAGAGTTTGTGTGTCGCTCAGACGAAAAGATCCTTGCGAAATTTGCAACGCAGACATTTGTTATCCCATTTTTTGCAGTGATAACCCCAGAATTACGGATTGTCTGCGCGCTTGTCAATTCGCCCGGTGGATTTAGCACAGCGTGGCGATAATTACGCGGTCGGCATTAAAATATGCTACGACCTCAGAGCCTTCTGCCAGGCGCTGATCTTCCACTACGTTGTTTGGCACGGTAGCGCACAGCGTTTGCCCATCCGGAAGATGGACCAGCACTTCACTTTGCTCCGCACCTTGTTGAACGCTTTGCACGGTGCCCGGCAGGCGGTTATCCGCATGCTTTGCACGGCTTTCATCGGTGGTGAGCTCCACCCACGGCGCCTTGATAAGCACCAGCACTTCTTTGTCCTCATCCAGGCTTAAACGTTCAGCGCTTCCCCGGGTAATGGCTGCCTGCAAACGTGTGACGCCATCGGCCAGTAAAATATCAACCTGCTGTTGAACCTGTTCGCTGTCGCGTTGGATCACCGTGCCAAACAGCTGATTGCGGGCGCTGGTTTGCAAAGAGAAGCGGGAGATCGCTGCGAGAAGGCTGTCGAGCGGCAGATTATCATCGCGCAGCACGTTAAACGCCTTCTGCTGGATTTGAGCCAGCAATTCATAGAGCTGGATCAGGCGTTCGCCGTAACGGGTGACGACAGCACCGCCGCCGCCTTTGCCGCCGGTGGCGCGTTCAACCAGCGTGTCATCGGTGAGCTGGTTCATCTCGTTGATGGCGTCCCAGGCGCTTTTATAGCTGATGCCCGCAAGCTTCGCGCCCTGGCTAATGGAGCCGGTATGTTGTATTTGTTTAAGTAACGCGATGCGACGTGGATCGGCAAACAGCCGCTGCTGGAGCTTTAACGTGAGTAAGATTTCAGCCTGCATACCCTCTCCGGATAAGGAAAAATGTCATTTTCCTCTATTGCGGCGATGTGGGCAAATGGCACAAAAGGAGAGTGTGTTTTTCTGTCGGGTCGTTAGAATAGTTACTCTTACTTTTCACCTGAGGCAATCATGTTAGAGTTATTGAAAAGTTTGGCATTTGCCGTGATCATGGTGCCGGTAGTAATGGCAGTGATCCTCGGTTTGATCTACGGATTAGGTGAAGTCTTCAACGTCTTCTCAAAAGTCGGTCACCGCGACCAGCCAAAACAACAGCATTGATTTTTAAACGCCCGCTTATGCGGGCGTTTCTCATTAATGTCCTTTCTTTTTCTGCCGATAAGATCTGTATCTTCCCGCTTAGTATCGTTATATTGTTTCGTACATAACGAAACACAATGGAGTAATAACATGACTAAGCAGTGGATACGTCTCGCCTTTGGCGCAGCATTAAGCGTCACTCTGGCAGGCCAGGCATTTGCCGATAACAGCAAAATTACCGTCTTTGCCGCAGCATCGTTAACCAATGCGATGCAGGATATTGCAACGCAGTATCAGAAAGGCAAAACCGTCCAGGTGGCGTCTTCTTTTGCCTCTTCATCTACGCTCGCGCGCCAGATTGAAGCGGGCGCACCGGCGGATCTGTTCATTTCAGCCGATCAAAAATGGATGGATTACGCGGTCAGTAAAGACGCCATTAAAACAGATACTCGCGAAACGCTGCTTGGCAACAGTCTGGTTGTCGTTGCGCCAAAAGAGAGCAAAACTGGCGATGTGGCGATTAACGCCAAAACCGACTGGGCCGCTTTGCTGAAAGGAGGGCGTCTGGCGGTAGGCGATCCTGACCATGTGCCAGCGGGGATTTACGCTAAAGAAGCGCTGCAAAAACTGGGTGCATGGGAAACATTATCTCCTAAGCTTGCGCCTGCAGAAGACGTGCGTGGCGCGCTGGCGCTGGTTGAGCGAGACGAAGCCCCGCTGGGTATTGTCTACGGTTCCGACGCCGTAGCCAGCAAAGGGGTGAAGGTGGTGGGGACCTTCCCGGAAGACTCCCATAAAAAAGTGGAGTACCCTATCGCGATTGTAAAAGGCCACGATAACCCAACCGTTACCGCATTCTATGGCTATCTGAAAGGACCGGAAGCGGCAGCTATCTTCCAACGTTACGGATTTACGACCAGATAATGATATTGACCGATCCCGAATGGCAGGCGGTATTGCTGAGCCTGAAAGTCTCAACCCTTGCGGTGCTGTTTAGTCTTCCTTTTGGGATCTTCTTTGCCTGGGTGCTGGTGCGATGCCGCTTCCCGGGCAAAGCCTTACTCGACAGCCTTATTCATCTTCCTCTGGTGTTGCCGCCCGTTGTGGTTGGCTATTTACTGTTGATTGCCATGGGGCGACGCGGTTTTATCGGCGAGTGGCTATACGATGTGTTTGGCATTACGTTCGCGTTTAGCTGGCGTGGCGCGGTACTGGCGGCTGCGGTTATGTCCTTCCCACTGATGGTGCGGGCGATTCGCCTGGCGCTGGAAGGCGTGGATATGAAGCTTGAGCAGGCTGCCCGCACGCTGGGCGCCGGGCGCTGGAGAGTCTTTTGCACCATTACTTTGCCGCTCACCCTGCCCGGGATCATCGCCGGAACGGTGCTGGCCTTTGCCCGCTCGCTGGGCGAATTTGGCGCGACTATCACCTTTGTATCCAACATTCCTGGCGAGACGCGCACCATCCCTTCTGCAATGTATACCCTGATTCAAATCCCCGGAGGCGAAAGCGCCGCAGCCAGGCTGTGTGTGATTTCCATCGTCCTTGCGCTGGTTTCATTGTTGGCGGCGGAGTGGCTGGCCCGTCAGAGCCGTAAACGGACGGGAGCGGTGTAATGCTTGAGCTTAACTTCGTACAGACGCTTGGTGACCATCGCCTGACAATTAACGAAACCTTGCCCGGGCAGGGGATTACGGCAGTATTCGGCGTTTCCGGTGCGGGCAAGACTTCGTTGATAAACGCTATAAGCGGTTTAACGCGCCCGCAGCAGGGCAGGATTGTGCTTAACGATCGCGTATTGAGCGATGCTGAGAAATCCCTCTTTCTGGCGCCGGAAAAACGCCGCATTGGTTACGTCTTCCAGGACGCACGACTCTTCCCGCATTATCGCGTGCGCGGCAATCTTAAGTACGGTATGAGCAGAAACATGGCCGGGCAGTTCGATAAACTGGTGGCGCTGCTTGGCATAGAGGAGTTGCTGGAGCGTTTTCCGTGGAGCCTGTCCGGCGGCGAAAAACAGCGTGTGGCAATCGGTCGAGCGCTGCTGACGTCCCCGGAATTATTGCTGCTGGATGAGCCGCTGGCCTCGCTTGATATTCCCCGTAAACGTGAGCTGCTGCCTTATCTGCAACGTCTGGCGCGGGAAATCAATATCCCCATGCTGTATGTCAGCCACTCGCTGGAAGAAATCCTGCACCTTGCGGATAAAGTGCTGGTGCTGGATGGCGGCGAGGTAAAGGCTTTTGGCAATCTCGAAGAAGTGTGGGGCAGCAGCGTTATGCACCCGTGGCTGCCAAAAGAGCAGCAGAGCAGCGTGCTGAAAGTCACCGTGATGGAGCACCATCCGCATTACGCCATGACAGCCCTGGCGCTGGGGGACCAGCATCTTTGGGTGAATAAGCTGGATAAGCCGCTACAGGCGCCGCTGCGCATTCGCATTCAGGCTTCAGACGTCTCGCTGATTTTGCAGCCGCCGGTAAACAGCAGCATTCGCAACGTGCTGCGGGCAAAAGTGGCGCAGTGTTTTGACGACGACGGGCAGACAGAAGTGCAGCTGGAAGTCGGCGGCAGAACGCTTTGGGCGCGCATCAGCCCCTGGGCGCGGGACGAACTGGCGGTCAAACCCGGCCAGTGGCTGTATGCACAAATTAAAAGCGTATCTATAACGACCTGATTACAGCAGATGCCGGTAGAGCGTTTCGGCGATGCCCGCTTCGAGATTGGTGCCGATCACCAGGTCTGCGCGGGCTTTAATTGCCTCGTCGGCGTTGCCCATTGCTACGCCAAGCCCGGCGGCCTCCAGCATGCTCAGATCGTTATAGTTATCGCCAAAGGCAATTACCTGATCCATAGACCACCCTTCAGACTCCACCCACTGCGCCAGACGCTTGCCTTTGCTGTTACCGCTCTGCGCGACGTCCACCTGATCGTGCCACGACCATTCACAGGCCAGCCCCAACTGCTGTTCCACCGTTTTTGCGAAGCTTTGCAATTTAGGGATGTTTTCATCGGTGAGGGCGAATTTCCAGATTGCCTCCACGCCATGTGCCGCTTCACGCAGAGAATCCACCTGGCGAAACACCGGACGCAGGGCTTCCGGCAGCGACAGCGCCCAGTTCTGCGTGCGGATCACATGGCCCATAGGGCGTTGATACAACATGGCATTATCGACATACATCAGCCCGTGAATATCATGAGTATCGAGCAAATCAATAAGTTGCGTAGCTTGCTCAGGACGCAGCGGATCGGCGCTTAAGACCTTTTTAGCATCATAATCATACAAATAAGTGCCATTACAGCAAATTGCAGGTGTATCTAAAGCCAGTGCCTGATAAAAAGGATGAATGGCGACATGATGGCGACCGGTCACGATCACCACTTTGAAACCTGCTTCGCGTGCACGCTGTAACGCGCTCAGGGATTCAGGAAGAATGGTTTTTTGTGGCGTCAGCAGGGTGCCGTCCAGATCAAGGGCGATTACTCGATAAGTCATTTCAGGTTCCAGTCAAATTCAGGTCACAGGGTCTGAGCCGATGGTACACCGCCCGGGGCGCTGTGCAAAATAGCGTCCTTAAGCGGCAAAACGGGCTACCCTTGTGACTATTACTCGATACGTTGGGAGGAACGAGATTACATGAAACAAACAGTCTATACCGCCAGCCCCGAAAGCCAGCAGATCCACGTCTGGTCGCTGAATGTAGAGGGCGAACTCACACTGGTGCAGGTTGTCGATGTTCCAGGCCAGGTTCAGCCGATGGTTATCAGTCCGGATAAACGTTTCCTCTACGTTGGCGTGCGTCCGGAGTTTCGTGTGATAGCCTGGCGCATCGCGCCGGACGACGGTCGTCTTACCGAAGCGGGCGTAGCGGCGCTGCCGGGCAGCCCGACGCATATCTCCACCGATCGTCAGGGCAAGTACCTGTTTAGCGCATCCTATAATTCCGGCTGTGTCAGCGTAACAAGCCTGAGTAGCGACGGCTTGCCGGGCGATACCGTATCGCTGGTGGAAGGCCTGGAAGGCTGCCACTCTGCCAATATCTCTCCGGACAACCGCACGCTGTGGGTACCGGCCCTGAAACAGGACCGCATTTGTCTGTTTACGCTCTCTGACGATGGCACGCTGGTGGCGCAAAATCCGGCTGAAGTGGCAACGGTAGAAGGCGCAGGCCCGCGTCATATGGCCTTCCATCCTAACCAGCAATACGCCTACTGTGTGAATGAGCTGAACGGCTCTGTTGATGTGTGGGAGCTTAGCGATCCGCACGGCAAAATCGAATGCGTGCAGACGCTGGATATCATGCCGCCGGACTTCTCAGATACCCGCTGGGCGGCGGATATACATATCACGCCAGACGGCCGCCATCTTTATACCTGCGATCGTACCGCCAGCATCATCACCATCTTTAGCGTCTCTGAAGACGGTAGCGTGCTGGCCATTGAAGGCTACCAGCCAACGGAAACCCAGCCACGTGGCTTTAATGTCGATAGTAGCGGTAAATTCCTGATTGCAGCGGGGCAGAAATCTCACCACATCGCTGTATATCAAATTAACGGCGTGCAGGGTCTGCTGGAAGAGAAAGGGCGCTATGCGGTAGGACAGGGGCCGATGTGGGTTGTGGTTAACGCTCACTGATTTGCCTGAGCGCCCCATAAAAAAAC
>DALYUA010000013.1:0-18939 GCA_031993245.1 Buttiauxella sp.
CGAAGGGTCAATTAAAGAGCCAGGAAATCTGCGTTTTGACGTATTGCAGGACCCTGACGTATCAACGCGATTTTTTATCTACGAGGCTTATCAAAACGATGAGGCGGTGCTGGCGCATAAGCAAACGCCGCACTATCTGGCCTGCGTTGAAAAGCTCGATGAAATGATGTCGGAGCCGCGTAAGAAGCGGAGTTTTGTGGGGCTGTTGCCGGTTTAATACTGCTTCCGCACTCGCAAATACTCGTTAGTGATTCTTTATTGATAGTCGAGTAAACTTCCCCTTCAGCCTTGGCTTGAGGGGAAGTAATGTCATTTTCAGCATTTCGTATGAATGTTATAAATTTTGTGCTCAAATTTTATAAAAACAGAGCCAATAGTAAAAAAATGGACACCACCATTGATAAGATCTCTTTCAAGCGAATCTTAGTCATAAACAATAAATTGTTGGGGGATTTTTTATTCTGCACTCCAGCGATACGTGCGTTAAAAGAAAAATACCCAGATGCTAAAATATTAGTTGTTTTAAGCCCTAAAAATAAAGGGATTGTTGAGTGCAATCCTTTTATCGATGAAGTAGTCTATATGGATAATAGTGTATCTGGTCTCTTTAGAGCACTTCATATGGCAAAACGATTTAAACCAGAAATTTCCGTGATATTTCATTCTCGCACGCCCTATGATATTGCTCTTTCTGTTTTTTCAGGATGCCCTTATATAATAAAGCATTATTTTAATAATGATATTAAAAATCTTTTTGAAGTATGTGATGATTATATACTTGATGTGAATAAACCGCCGGTAATAAATCATTTAGCACTCGTCAAAAAATTAGGTTGTGATATCGCCGGGAAAAAAATGTTTTTCCCGGCGGAGGTGAAAGAAAGAGATAGTGACAATGTGAATGTGAGGGTTGGATATCAACTCGGCGCATCGAAATCTAATCGTTACCTGCCTGTAGAAACGCTACGGGACCTGACTGTGCAGATAAAGAAACAGTTTCCTTCTTGTGAGTTTCATTTATTTGGCACGCCTTCAGAAGTCGAGCTTGGCGAAGCTTTTTTATCCATAACAGAACCTACACTCCATAGCGACGTTGTTAATCATATTGGGAAAACCACATTAAATAAACTCGCAGATGTGGTTAATAATGTCGATGTATTAGTCACGCCAGATACCGGTACTCTACATGTCGCCACTGCGTTAGGTGTCAGAACGGTAAGTCTATTTGTTTGCCGTAAAGAAAATGGGTGCGAACCACAACAGGATGCGCATCTGCATACTATTATCTATGCATCCGATTATAATCAGTTAGCGTTTGATCGTACTCAGCCTAAGCCCCTGGAATATATTTCTTGTGAAGCAGTATTTAACCAGGTACTGAACGCTATTTACCAACGCCAGAGCCAGAAGGTTAAATAAGAAGATGAATCACCCTCAGTAATTTTATACTGAGGGTGATATTTAACAAGTTTCTGTCCGGTTTATATCTGCAAATTGCATACTCAGTTTCTTTAGCGCCTTCTTCGCACAGCCCAGCACATGCTCGCACTGTTCAACGGTAATCGTCAGCGGCGGTTCAATGCGGATGGTTTTCGCATTGTTGAGCGTACCGGCGACCAGCACCTGCTGGCGGAACATTTCACTGGCAAAGTTGTAGCCGATTTCGTTGTCGCTAAACTCAATGGCTATCAGCAAGCCTTGCCCTCGCGCTTCCACAACCATCTCCGGGAACTCGCGTGCGAGGGCCTGGAAACCATCCACTAAAAGCTGGCCTTTTTGCGCTGCCTGAGCGGGAAGATTTTGCTCGAGCAGAACATGGATGGTGGCTAACGCTGCGGCACAGGCCAGCGGGTTGCCGCCAAAGGTAGTGGTGTGCAGGAAAGGATTATCAAACAGTACCGAGAAAACTTCTTCTGTGGCAACCGTTGCGCCAATCGGCATTACGCCGCCGCCGAGTGCTTTGGCGAGGCATAAAATATCCGGCTGCACGTTTTCATGTTCGCAGGCGAACATTTTGCCGGTGCGGCCCATGCCGGTCTGGACTTCGTCAAAAATCAACAGCACGCCAAACTCATCACAAAGCTTGCGAACGGCAGGCAGATAGCCCGCTGGCGGCAGAATCACGCCGCCTTCACCCTGCACAGGCTCCAGAATAACGGCTGCGACATCATCGCCCGTTTTGTGACATTCGCTGAACATTATACGCAAGGCGTCGATATTGCCGAAAGGCACGTGACGAAAGCCCGGAAGCAAAGGCATAAAGGGTTTACGGAAGGCAGATTTTGCCGTAGCAGACAGCGCGCCGAGAGATTTGCCATGAAATGCGCCGCTGGCGGCGATAAAGGTAAATTTACCACGCGGTGACTGATACGCTTTAGCGAGTTTAATCGCTGCTTCGACCGATTCTGTGCCGCTGTTGCTAAAGAAGCTGTACTTCAGTTTACCTGGCGTAAGCGTCGCAAGCGTTTTGGCCAGCATCGCCCGTAGCGGGTCGAGCAGTTCCTGGCTGTGCAGGGGTTGTTTTTCGAGCTGATGCTGTACGGCGGAAACCACTGTTGGATTACGGTGCCCCACGTTAAAAATTCCGAATCCGCCCAGGCAATCGAGGTACTCCTTACCCTGGGTGTCGACAAGCGTATTCAGACTGCTCGCTTGCCACTCTACGGCTCCGTAATCCCCGCCGGCGGTTACAGACTTGCGATACTCAAGAAAACCCGGATTAACATGCTGCTGGAAATTTTCGATAACCTCTCGGTTTAGCGCCTTCATCTCCTCATGACTAAGTGACTTCTTTTCGATGATGTTCAGTGCATGCGCCGTGCAGGCAAGTGCCGAGGCGCTGGAAGGTAACCTGTTCAAAATGTGCTCCTGGGAATGGCGTATCACGCGATACACAAAATAAGTATTGCAGGGAATACGCCACTTCCCAGGCCATAAGCGAAATCAGGATAAACGCGGGGCGAAACATGGGGTGCGCAATAATTAATCACATTTGGAAAGGTTTTGCGTAATTTAATGCTGGGCCTCTGGCATCTGGAAAGATGCCAGAGGAGGATATTGCACTAAGGTTGTGCGTGACGCTCTATAGCTGTGCAATTTATTTATGCGGCATCCATACGATGTTCGCCACGGCACAGGGCTGCGCGATCGTATTCATGCTGGATGCTGCCGCCGGACATGTAAGCCGCCCGGTCAGACATATGGGCTATTACGTCCGCGTCGTGGCTGACCAGCAGATAGGTCATATTAAATTGTTGTTTCAGCCGGTTCAGCAGGTTAAGGATTTCAGCCTGCACGGACATATCCAATGCCGAGGTGGGCTCATCCAGCAGCAGGATTTTTGGCCGCAGCAGCAGCGCACGAGCAATGGCGACCCGCTGGCGCTGGCCGCCGGAAAGCTGATGCGGGTAGCGTCGTGCTGCGTCTGCCGGTAAGCCAACCTGAACAAGCGCCTCTTCTACGCGCGTGGAAATCTGTGTTTCTTTATGAATAGCCAGCGGTTCTGCAAGGGTGCGGTAAAGCGTATGGTTAGGATGTAACGACGCATAGGGGTCCTGAAAAACCATCTGCACGTTACGACGTAAGTCCCCCTGGAACCGAACGCCGGGTTTAATGGCGCCGTCCAGAAGATTCACTTCGCCTTGCCATTCACGCTGCAGCCCAGCCAGCACCCGCAGGATGGTGGATTTCCCGCAGCCCGAAGCGCCAATCAAACTGAACGTTTCACCTGCGTAAATAGCAAAGCTCGTATTGCTGACGGCCGTTTTGAGCTGGCCCTTCGCGGGAAACTGTACGCACAGATTTTTTACCTCAACGATCGCCATGGGGTTCTCCTCGCAGGTTCTGAGTGCGGTCAAGGGTTGGCAGCATCATGCCGTAAGTGGCGGCATTCGGACGGCAGGTCCACAGCGTGCGGGTGTACGGATGCGTTGCGGTGGCAAGGGAGCCTGCGGCCATTTCATCGACTTTCTGTCCCTGATACATCACCAGCACGCGCTGGCAATGTTCCGCCACCAGCGGCAGATCGTGACTAATCAGCAGCATCGCCATCCGGCGTTGTTCGCACTGCTCTACCAGAAGCTCCAGGATCTGATTACGCAGGCGCGCGTCCAGCGCTGAGGTAGGTTCATCGGCAATCAGCACTTTTGGATCGTTGACCAGCGCGATGGCGATCATGACGCGTTGCCCCATGCCACCGGAGAGCTCTGCCGGGTAGCGGGCCAGCACATTGTCCTGTAAACCTACGGCATTAATAACTTCTCGGATCCTTTCCCTGCGCTGGCTGGCAGAGAGCTTTTGATGCAGACGCAAAGCTTCATCAATCTGTTGAGCAACGTTTTTCACCGGATTTAGCGCATAGCGCGGATCCTGTAAAACCATTGCGATGTCATTGCCGCGCAGACGTTGCCACTCCCGGTTTTTCATCCTCAGCAGATTGTTGCCCAGAACGTTAAGCTGTCCGGCGTTTACTTTGCCTGGCTTACGCACCAGCCCCATCAGCGCCCGCGCCGTCATGGATTTACCCGAGCCGGATTCACCCACCAGCGCCAGACGTTCATTGCCAAGCGTAAACGAGAGGTTATTTACCACGCGTGCGCCGGGATAATCGATATTCAGATTGCAGACTTCAATGCGTTTCTCAGTCATGGCCCGGCTCCAGCACGTCGCGTAATCCATCGCCCAGCAGGTTAAACGCCAGGCTCGCTAGCAGAATGGCGGTGCCGGGGATCGCGGCAATCCACCATTGATCGAAAATAACCTGCATTCCGTCTGCGATCATCGCGCCCCATTCCGCCATGGGCGGCCTGGCGCCAAGTCCCAGAAAACCTAAACCGGCGGCCGCCAGGATAATGCCCGCCAGATCGAGCGCCAGTCGCACAATTGCTGACGGCAGGCACAGCGGGAGAATATGTCCGGCCAGCAAGCGCGGGCCACGGATCCCCATCATCTCTGCCGCGGCGAGATAGTCGCTGTGACGCAGACGCTGAATTTCACTGCGGGCCTGACGTGCGTAGGCAGGCCAGGTTGTCAGGGCCAGAGCAAGCGCGCCATTCACCAGTCCAGGTCCGAGCATCGCCACAAAAGCGAACGCCAGAATCAGGCGCGGCATCGACATGACAACGTCGGTAAAACGCATCAGTATGCGCTCCAGCCATCCGCCGTAATACCCGGAAAGAATGCCGATGAGTAAACCAACCGGCAAGGTTATCACCGTCACCAGCAGGACCAGGCCGAGAGCGGGGCGCGAGCCGTACAGCAGGCGCGACAACAAATCGCGGCCGTAGCTGTCAGTGCCGAGCCAGTGCTGCGCGTTGGGGGATTGCAGGCGAGCGGCAGCGTCCTGCCAGTTAGGATCAAACGGAGCGAGCAGCGGGGCAAAAAGGGCCGTCAATATCAACAGCGTGATAATTACCAGGCCACCAAGGGCCGCAGGCGAGCGCAGCATTCGGCTCAAAAAGAGATAAGACGGCATCAGCGCACCCTCGGATCGGTGACACGCACCAGCACGTCAGTCAGATTATTGATAATGACAAACGACACGCCAATCAGCAGCGTACCGCCCATAATCGCGGTGGTATCCCCGGCAAACAGCGCGGTCGTTAAGTAACGCCCGATGCCCGGCCAGGAAAAAACGGTTTCCGTTAGTACCGCACCTTCCAGCATTGAGGTGTAGGCTAACGCAATGACCGTGAACAACGTGCCGCGAATATTGGGCAGCACGTGCCGCACGAGGATTGTCATATCACCCGCACCTTTGGCACGGGCGAGGGTAATGTATTCTTTGTTCATCTCGCTCAGGCAGGCGGTGCGCGTCAGGCGGGTGATGCTTGCCAGCGAGTAATAAGCAAGAAGAAGCACCGGCAGCACAAGGTGATTGAGCGCGTTGAAGAATGCGTCGCGATCGCCGGAAAGCCAGGTATCTATCAGCACAAAGCCGGTTTTTGCTTCCACGCTGTACTGATAAATATCGTCGAGCCGCCCTGGTCCGGCGCTCCATTGCAGCCGGGCGTAAAACAGCGCCAGCATCAACAGGCCAAGCCAGAAGATAGGTACTGAGTTACCCAGCAAGGTAAATGTGCGCACCGCCAGATCCCAGGGAGAACCAACGAACCGAGCGCAGAGCACGCCAAAAATAACTCCCAGCACGCCGCCGAGAATCAGCGCGAGTGTGGCAAGTTCAAGCGTGGCGGGAAAGGTGGAGAGTAGATCCTGTAATACGGGCTGCCCGGTGGCGCTGGCGGTGCCTAAGTCGCCGTGGACAAGGTTAGTCAGATAGTGCCAGAACTGCACGGGCAGAGGCCTGTCCAGCCCTAGCTGGTGACGAACCTGGTCATACGTGGCCTGGCTTGCGTGATCGCCTACGATCTGTAGCACACGATCGACCGGCGAAAGCGCTGAAAGGGCAAAGGTGATAAGCAGCAGGCCGACAAGCGTTAGCGCCAGGGTAAACAGGCCCTGTAATAAAGTCAGCAACGGACGGCGTAAATGCGATGTGACGAGAGGCATCAGAGACTCTTGGCTTTAAATACAGACAGGGTGGATAAGCGCAAGCGCCATCCACCACACAATGAGCGGCGGGTATCACTTCCGTTTACCCGCCCTGCGTTTCGCGCGTGGAATTATTTACTTACGCGATCGTAATAGACCATATCCGCATTCAGACCCTGCTGATAACCCTTCACGTTGTCACGCACTACGATTTGCGTTTTGCCTTGATCGACAAAGACATACGGGGAGCTGCGCTGCAATTCCTGCTGCATTTGCTTGTAGAGATCCAGACGCTTAGCCGGGTCGGCCTCTGCCACCGCCGCCAGCGTTTGTTTGTTCAGCTCCGGGATCTGCCAGCCGTTCAGGCCCGCAACGGTGCTGGCTTTGCCATCGTTAAATGCGAAGGCGCTGGCGTTGGAATGGGCATCGAAATAGTCCGGGATCCACAGGCGGATCGCGGCCTGGTGCTGTTTAGCCCGAACGCGTGCGTATACCTGGCTGCCCGCTGCCGGCAGGAGATCGACCTTCACGCCGCCCTGAGCGAAGCTTGCCTGCATGGACTGGGCGATGGTGATAAACGGCGGTTTATTTTCCACATCCAGCGTGAAGTGCGCGTCTTTAACGCCCGCTTTGGCGAGAATTTCTTTCGCTTTGGCCGGGTCGAATTTGAACGGGTTGTTATCCAGCGCGCCCGCAAAACCAACCGGCAGGAAGCTCTGATGCACGAAATACTGGCCTTTCAGCAGATCTTTGGTGATGCCTTCATAATCCACCAGATAACGCGCCGCTTCCCACAGCGCCGGGTTTTTCAGCAGTGGATTAGCGCTGTTGCCCACGTTGAATACCATGTAGTTTTGCTCGGCGGAAGGAATACTAAGCACTTTAACGCCGGGCTTGCCTTCCAGTGCGCTGGTCTGATCCGCGCCCAGATCGCGGGCGATATCAGCATCGCCTTGCTGAATCAGCAGGCGACGCGCCGCAGGATCCGGTACGTTTTTAATAATGATGTTTTTAACTTTTGGCGCGTCGCCCGGCGATGTCGGATTGGCATCCAGCACGATGGCCTGATGCGGCTTGTAAAGGCGCATTTTGAAGGGGCCGCTGCCTGCGGAGTGCATTTTCAGCCACTCGTTGCCGAAATCATCGGCTTTGGCATTTGGCGCGACGACCTTTTCATCCACGATTGAGGCAATCGGCGTGGAAAGGATATTCAGTGCGACCGCCGGGCTGACATCTGCCGTCCAGTGCAGCTCCAGCGTATGCTCATCCACTTTTTTTAGCTGGCCTGCGATGTTATCCGGCTGCCAGCCCAGCACGTTAAGAATAAAGGCTGGCGACTTGTTCAACGTAACCGCGCGGGTATAAGAGAAGATAACGTCTTCCGGGCGCAGCGGGTTACCGGAGGAGAATTTAGCGTCCGGACGCAGTTTGATCGTCAATTTTTTATTCGCGGCATCACCCTGCCAGCTTTCTGCAAGCACGGGCACTACTTTTGCCGGGTCTTCACGATCTGCCTGTACCAGGCGCTGATAAAGGCTGGGTACGGTCTGAATACTGGAAAGTTCGTTAGCTTCAGCCGGATCGAGGCTGACGATATCGTCCAGCCCCTGGGCGACAACTAAGGTATTGGGCGGTGTGGCGGCAAAGCTGCTTGCGGATAACGCAGCCAGTAACAGTAACGGCAGAATTTTTCTTTGCATGATGCACCCTGCATAAAAAGGAAGGATTATTTTGGTTTATTATTTTCTGTCCTGATTACGTTAGGTGAGTCAAGACTGATTACAAAGTCCAAAAATGACTTTGCTTATAAATATAAAATATATCCAATGTCTTTATGGAATGAAAAACGCCGGACATTCGCCCGGCGTCTTTGTCGCAAGATGAAGTTACTCGTTTATATGCGGATGCTGCTGCACGAGATTGCTACGTTTCGCCTGCAAGGCTTCAATCTCTTTATCCAAATCTTCGATTTTTTGCTCAATGTTATCGTGATGCTCCTGCACGATTTCACGCGCTTCTGCCAGGTCAGAAGCGGCAGGGGTTGCGCCTTTAAGCGGCTTGTTGGCGGTTTCTTTCATGGTCAGGCCGGTTACCAGACCAATAATCGCGATCGCCATCAGATAGTAAGCCGGCATCATCAGGTTTTCGGTCGACTCCACCAGCCAGGCCGCTAACGTAGGCGTCAGCCCGGCAACCAGCACGGAAATATTGAATGCGCTGGCCAGCGCGCTATAACGAATATGCGTCGGGAACATGGCGGGCAGGGTCGAGGCCATGACGCCGGTAAAGGAGTTGAGGATCACCGCCAGAATCAGCAGACCGGCAAATATCAGCCCCAGCACGTTGCTGTTAATCAGCGTAAAGGCAGGGATGGCAAATAACAGCAGTGCTATGCTGCCGAAAACAATGAAGGGACGGCGGCCGTAACGGTCGCTCAGCAGGCCAATCATCGGCTGCACGAACAGCATGCCGATCATAATGGCGATGATTATCAATACGCCATGTTCTTCGGAGTAGTGCAGGTTATGGGAGAGATAGCTTGGCATATAGGTGAGCAGCATGTAGTAGGTCACGTTGGTGGAGATAACGATCCCGATACAGGTCAGCAGGCTGCGCCAGTGTTTGGTGGCAATCTCTTTAAAGGAGACTTTAGGCCCCTCGGCCAGGCCTTCTTTATCGCCCTGTTCCAGCTTATCGATATGCTGCTGGAACGCCGGCGTCTCTTCTAAAGCGTGACGCAGATACAGACCGATAATCCCCAGCGGCAGCGCCAGGAAGAAGGGTAAACGCCAGCCCCAGGAAAGGAAATTTGCTTCCCCTAAGATGGCGCTAATCAACACCACCACACCTGCGCCGCAGACGAAACCGGCAATGGAGCCGAAGTCCAGCCAGCTTCCCATAAATCCGCGCTTACGGTCCGGCGAGTATTCAGCTACGAAGATAGAAGCGCCCGTATATTCGCCCCCCACCGAGAAACCCTGTGCCATTTTTGCAAGCAACAACAGGATTGGCGCCCAGATACCGATCGTCGCGTACGATGGAATAAGGCCAATGCAGAAGGTGCTCAACGACATAATGATGATGGTTATCGACAGGATTTTCTGACGACCATATTTATCGCCAAGCATGCCGAAGAACAAACCGCCGAGAGGACGAATGAGGAAGGGAACGGAGAAGGTCCCGAGCGCGGCAATCATCTGCACGCTTGGGCTGGCATCCGGGAAGAAAACCTTACCGAGCGCGTAGGCAACGAAGCCATAGACACCAAAATCAAACCATTCCATCGCATTGCCCAGCGAGGCCGCGGTAATGGCCTTCTTCAGGCGGCTATCGTCAATAATGGTAACGTCGCTGACCTTAATAGGCCTGACTTTCTTTTTCCTTTTTAACATGCTTATCCTCGTTATTTTCCTTGCGGGAGCGATACTGTCTCCTCGCTAAGTGTAGTGGGCCGGTCGCGAAACGGTGGCTAAACTGTAGCACTTAGCCGCACTATGAAACTTCTATTAATAACCCAATGAAATTATTGGAAAATGTGGTTAAACGAACAAACCATTATAAACACTATGGCTAACTTGAAAAAGTGTGATATTCATCAAGTTTAACCGCTAAAGTAAATTTCTGCAGCGCCGAAATAACATCAATAAGGAAAAAATTAACAACTGGATAACCTGCACAACGGAGTTGCTATGTCTGCCCGCACCAACGTCACACAGCAAGAATATTTGCTTAAGGACGATACTACCCTCATGTCCACCACCGATTTGCAAAGCTATATGACCCATGCTAACGACAACTTCGTGCAGGTCAGCGGCTATGAATTACACGAGCTTATCGGTATTTCGCATAACCTTGTTCGCCACCCGGATATGCCGAAAACGGCCTTTGCCGATATGTGGTTTACCCTTCAGCAGGGCGAGCCCTGGACCGGCATCATTAAAAATCGCCGTAAAAATGGCGATCATTACTGGGTTCGCGCTAATGCTGTCCCTACGGTTCGCGAGGGTAAAACCACCGGCTATATGTCAATTCGTACTAAAGCGACGCCGGAGGAAATAGCAGCGGTGGAGCCGCTGTATAAGGCGCTGAACGAGGGGCGCGCGAATCGCCGTCTGTTTAAAGGATTAGTGCTGCGTAAAAACTGGTTTGGCAGGCTACCGACGATTTCCCTGCGCTGGCGCATTCGGTCGATGATGGCAGGGTTGTTTGCCCTGTTAATGGTTGCTGCAATGATGATGGGACAGAGCATGCTGCAGCCAGTGATAAGCGCACTGGCGGTCGCGCTGGTCTGTGGTTTGCTGGAGTGGCAAATCGCGCGTCCGCTGGAAAATGTCGCTCGCCAGGCGCTGGCGGTGGCAACGGGGGATCGACACAAAATCGAACATCTGGCGCGCACCGATGAGATTGGCATGACGCTGCGGGCCATCGGCCAGCTTGGTCTGATGTGTCGTTGGTTGATAAACGATGTCAGCCATCAGGTCGAAAGCGTGCGCAGCAGTAGCGAAACGCTGGCGAAAGGTAACGATGAGTTAAACAAGCGCACGCGTCAGTCGGTAGCCAACGTGCAGCAGACGGTTACGACGATGAGTCAGATGGCCGCTTCGGTGCAGAATAACTCCGCAACTGCCGCTGCGGCAGATAAGCTTTCCAGCTCAGCGAGCGATGCGGCAGCGTACGGCGGGCGGGCTATGGAAACCGTCGTCACCACGATGGATGATATTGCCGACAGCACCCAACGCATTGGTTCCATTACCAGCCTGATCAACGACATCGCTTTCCAGACAAACATTCTGGCGCTCAACGCGGCGGTGGAAGCGGCGCGCGCCGGGGAGCAGGGCAAAGGTTTTGCCGTGGTGGCAGGAGAAGTGAGAAATCTGGCAAGCCGCAGTGCGGCGGCAGCCAACGATATCCGCAAGCTTATCGAGGCCAGCGCCAGCAAAGTGCAGTCCGGCGCTGTCCGGGTTCACGAAGCGGGGCGCACTATGCAGGATATTGTCTCCCAGGTGCAGAACGTTACTCAACTTCTGGGGCAGATCAGCAACGCGACGTCTGAACAGGCGGATGGGCTGGCGGATTTAACCCGCGCGGTGGCGGAGCTGGACGCGATAACCCGAAAAAATGCTGCGCTGGTGGAAGAGGGAGCGCATGTCTCCGCAATGGTGAAACATCGGGCTGCACGCCTTGAGGACGCGGTGACGGTGCTGCATTAACCTTTAAGCTACGACGAGGGAGCGGCCAGGCTCCCTCATCACAACTATTGCGCAAACATACCGGCAATATTTTGCTGGAATATCTTTTGCAGCTGGATAAAAGGCTGTGGCCCCGTACTGACACGAGAAACACCCAACCGCTGATAAAGACGAAGGTCTATCTTTCCGCTGGTATCCATAATATTTACCGGAGCCGGGGCATCCACACAAAATTCTTCTATTAAATCTGGGTTGGTCAATCCTGGAATAAAAATACAACCCGCCCCTGCTGCCGTATAGGCTCTGGCGCGATGAAGCGCCTCTGGAATTAAGGCCTGGTGCTTTGTTGTATCAGGCTGCTGTAAAAAAAGATCGGTACGGGCATTGATAAAAACAGGCCGTGACATATTTTCAGCAACGCGTCGTAACAGGTGTAGTCGTTCAACCTGTATTTCCAGCGGCAGCATGCCTCCCTGTGCGCTGATATTCTGGTCTTCGAAATTAACTCCAGCAATGCCAGAAGAGAGCAACGCGCGAAAATTTGCCTCAATTCCTTCCGGGGTATCTGAATACCCGCCTTCAAAATCCACTGTTACAGGCAGAGAAACGGCGCGACAGATGTTTGTAACCAGCATCAAAAGCAACCCGAAAGGGAGATGCTGCCCATCTTCATACCCTTGCGCCTGTGCAAGTGACCAACTGCTTGTCGCAATTGCACCAGCGCCGCACTGTTCAGCTACGCGCGCGCTTCCCGCATCCCAGATGTTCACCAGAAGTAAAGGTGGGCCTGCATGGTGGAGCGCATAGAAAGTTTTATATTTTTCCTGACTCGTCATAGGTTCCCCTGGTTTTTGGCAGCCATTCTGCGTTCATGTTCAATCAACCATTTTTTACGCCACAATCCGCCGCCATAACCAGTAAGGCTGCCATCCTGGCCGATGACCCGGTGGCATGGAATGACGATGGAAATCTGATTCGCGCCGTTTGCTCTGGCTACCGCACGGCATGCGCCACCGTTGCCCATATTGCGCGCAATATCGGAATAACTTCTTAATTCCCCGGAGGTGATACTTTTTAGCTCATCCCAGACCTGCCGGGTAAACGCAGAGCCGAAACTGGCAAGGGGAGTAGAAAACTCAACGCGCTCGCCAGAAAAATAGCGTGCCAGTTCATTTTCGATCTGGTCTGTTATCGTTTCCCTGCCCATAACAATACTCGATCGTGTGATTTTCTTAAGCTGCTCAATCTCTGCAGGCAGCGCCTTGCGGTCGAGAAACTCCAGCAGCCAGAGCGCATGTTTATCCACAATGGCAATCATGGTGCCGATAGGCGTTTCAATCCAGGCGGCCTTTAACCAGGTTTGCTGGGCAGCGTGTGCCGGTGCATTACCCAGATATTTCATTATGGCGTGGCGAAAACCGCTGCCTGAGTCATAGCTTGCCGTGAGTTGCGCATCAATGACCCGAGCGCCCTGAGCGAGCGACTCCACGCTTCGACCAATTCGTCTGAGACGGGCGATTTCCAGGAAAGTGATGCCAAACTGACGGCGGAAAAGTCGTCGGATCGTTGATGGATCGTACCCTGCCGCGCTGATTGCGCTTTCTGACCAACGTTTGTCCGGATCGGCTTCCAGTGCAGATAACAGCGCTTCTATAGCGGGCTCCCGAGTGGGGCCAGACAGCATCGGGCGGCAGCGTTTACAGGGCCGAAAACCGGCTTCCAGTGCGCCCGTCAAAGAAGAATAAAAAATCGTATTTTCACGCTTAGGTTTTCTTGCCGTGCAGTTCAGTTTGCAAAATACCCCGGTACTTTTTACGCCGACCCAGGCAAACCCCTCAAATGCGGGATCCCGGGCGAGTAACGCTTCGTAGAGCACATCATCACTGGGAAGATCGAATAGCATGGCGCGGGTCTTTTGTCGTATAGGTTTAAAACGATGCTAAAACAAACGTCAGAGGCTGAGCGACTAAAATCGGGCAGATATTTTTTTATTTTCTGCACAGGGTTTGAGCTGCCTTTGTCGCGGGCCCATAGAATAATTATTGGTTTAAGGCACATTTTTCACTCCATCATCGAGATTTTTTTGCCAGGCTGGGACAGATTGAATAATTGTTTTCGACCATCTTCCAGGAGTTCGTTATGACGCAGTCGTCCCGTATTAACCGCCGCTTTGTGCTGGCGAAGCGCCCTGAAGGCATGCCAACCAGTGAGGATATCGTGCTACAGGAGGATGAGATCCCGCAGCCTGCGAAGGGCCAGATACTGTTACGCACGCTCTATCTTTCCCTCGACCCCTATATGCGTGGGCGCATGGATGACGCAGAATCATATTCTGCGCCGTTAGAGATTGGCGATGTGATAGTTGGTGGCACCGTCTGTCGGGTTGAGCAATCCGGGCATCCTGATTATAAGCAGGGCGATCTGGTGCTGGCTTATACCGGCTGGCAGGATTATGCGCTCTCAGACGGGGAAGGCCTGCAAAAGCTGGACGCTGACATGAGTCATCCTTCTTATGCGCTTGGTCTGCTGGGTATGCCTGGATTTACCGGCTATATGGGACTGAGCGATATCGGTAATCCGCAAAAAGGGGAAACCGTCGTCGTGGCAGCAGCCAGCGGGGCGGTTGGCTCGGTCGTTGGACAGGTGGCTAAATTGCGTGGCGCCAGAGTCGTGGGCATTGCGGGCGGCGCGGATAAATGCCGCTATGTCACCGACACGCTTAAGTTCGACGCCTGTATCGATCGCAAAGCGCCGGATTTTGCGGAACAGCTTAAAAAGGCCTGCCCGCAGGGCATCGACGTTTATTTTGAAAACGTTGGCGGGGCGGTGTTTGATGCGGTGCTGCCCCTGCTGAATACCAAAGCGCGTGTTCCGGTGTGCGGCGTGATCAGCCAGTACAACGGGCAGAACAGCGCCTTTACCGAGGACCGCCTGCCGCTGCTGATGGGCACCATCCTCAAAAAACGCCTGCGCGTGCAGGGTTTCATCATCTCTCAGGACTACGGCGATCGTTATCCGGAGTTCTATGAGCAGATGAGCCAGTGGCTTAGCGAAGGTAAAATCCAGTTCCGCGAAGACGTCATCGACGGTCTGGAAAATGCCGTTGAGGCGTTCCGCGGGCTGTTGAGCGGCAAAAACTTTGGCAAACTGATTGTGAAAGTCGCGGAATAACTTTTTAAAAGCGATGGGCTTTTATTTAAAAGGCCCATCGCCTATGGAATCCCGCACCAGCAAATCTGAGGTAAAAATATTCTCTTTTGATAAATAGCCGCCGTCCAGCATAGAAATTAAACGATTAATCGCTTCGCCCATCATCTCGCTTACCGGAGCTTTTACGCTTGAAAGGGAGGGGGTCAGATAAGGTGCGGTAGGTATATTATCAAAGCCAATAACGGACACTGCTTCAGGCGTCTGAATACCGGACTCGTTTAGTTTTTTCACCGCGCCAATGGCCATATCATCGTTGCTGGCAACGATGGCGCTGTAGCTAACCTTATTATTAATCAGTGATTCCACAGCAGAAAACCCGCTGGCTGGCGTCCATTTTCCCTGTACGATAAGTTTCTCCTGCAAGGCAATGCTGGATGCCCGCAATGCGTCTTTATAGCCCGACAGGCGCTCAATCGCCGTCGGCGAGTCCATCGAACCGGTAATAAAAGCGATTTCCCGATGGCCACGTTGAATAAGATAGTTGGTGGCGTTAAAACTGGCGCCTTTGTGATCGCAGCAAATACAGTGGCTGTGGTGTTTTCTGAGTTTTCTGTTCACCACCATAATAGGCTGCCTGTGCTGTTCGATAATATCGTCCATTTCATCCGGGGTTAAAAATCGTGGATAGATAATTATCGCATCGCACTGTAAATCCAGCATAAACTGTATGGCTTCCCGTTCTTCCCGGGCGCTGTGTTTGCCGTCCATCAGAATAAGCTGGCGGCCGTTGGCTTCTAACTTTTTTGCCGCCTGGGAGAGAATTTCACTGAAGTAGTTGCCGTTATAAAGCGTATTGGTGACGACCAGTCCAATGCACTGGGAAGTATTGCTCGCCAGGTTCCTTGCCAGCAGATTTGGACGGTATCCTGTTTCTTCAATCGCCTGATATACCTGGTTTTTTGTCGCTTCGCTAACATAGCCCTTACCGGACAATACCCTTGATACGGTAGCTTTTGATACGCCTGCTTTCCTTGCCACTTCCAGCATTGTCGACATAGGGAATTCCTGGTTCCTTAAAATTATTCTCATTTTACACGCAGGGTTTTATGCGGCAACCACGCTGTTATTCCCCTGCTTATGGCGATCGTTGTCACAAAAAATAAAGAAGAATTTTTTTTTAGTTGATCTGTTTATTCAATATTAACACTCTTGTGTGGAACCGGTTACCTACCCTTGAGAACTGTTAAATATGTCTAAAAATTATACGGCAGTATCACGATCGATAGTCGATGCCCTCGGCGGAGGCAGTAATATTGCGGCCGTCACGCACTGCATGACGCGTTTACGCTTTGTTCTGCATGATGATTCCGTCGTGGATGCGGCGAAACTGAAGTCAATCAGCGGCGTGCTGGGCGTGGTCAGAAACGAAAACCAGTGCCAGGTGATTATCGGTAATACGGTTTCACAGGCTTACGCCGAAGTGCTTAAGCTGCTGCCGGAAAGCGCGGTAGCTGAAAGCGCTGCGCCTGAAAAAGGGAAGCTGACGTTAAAGCGTATCGGAGCAGGTATTCTGGACGCGCTGATCGGCACCATGTCGCCGCTGATCCCGGCGATCATTGGCGGTTCGATGGTTAAATTGCTCGCCATGATCCTGGATATGACCGGCGTCTTTGAGAAGGGATCTTCCACGCTTGCCATCCTGAATGTGATCGGCGACGGAGCCTTCTTCTTCCTGCCGGTGATGGTTGCTGCTTCTGCGGCGGTCAAATTCAAAACTAACATGTCGCTGGCTATTGCTATCGCAGGCGTGCTGGTCCACCCGAGCTTTATCGATTTAATGGCTAAAGCGGCTCAGGGAGAGCCCGTTGAATTTATGGGGCTTTCCGTAACGGCGGTGAAATATACCTACACGGTAATTCCGGCGTTGGTCATGACGTGGCTGCTTTCATACATAGAGCGCTGGGTCGATAAAATCACCCCGGCGGTGACGAAAAACTTCCTGAAACCTATGTTAATCGTGCTGATTTCCGCGCCTATCGCCATCTTGCTAATTGGCCCGCTGGGGATCTGGATCGGCAGCGGCATTTCCGCGCTGGTCTATACCGTTCATAGCTATCTGGGCTGGCTGTCGGTTGCGATCATGGGCGGGCTGTGGCCGCTGCTGGTGATGACCGGCATGCACCGCGTGTTTACTCCGACTATTATTCAGACCATCGCTGAAACCGGCAAAGAAGGCATGGTTATGCCCTCAGAAATTGGCGCCAACCTGTCGCTGGGCGGTTCATCTCTGGCGGTGGCATGGAAAACTAAAAACCCCGAGCTGCGCCAGACTGCGCTTGCGGCGGCGGCCTCAGCCATTGTTGCCGGCATTTCAGAACCTGCGCTTTATGGCGTGGCCATACGTCTGAAACGCCCGCTGGTGGCAGCTTTAATCAGCGGCTTTGTCTGTGGAGGCGTCGCAGGCGCTGCGGGACTTGCAAGTCATTCAATGGCGGCGCCCGGACTGTTTACCAGCGTGCAGTTCTTTGACCCATCCAATCCGATGACCATCGTCTGGGTATTTGGCGTGATGGCGCTTGCCGTCGTGCTTTCCTTTATCCTCACGTTGGTGCTGGGGTTTGAAGATATCCCGGTGGAAGAGCAAAAAATAGAACACGCATCCGTTGCTGACGTGCAACAGAACGTACAGGTTAATTAAAAAAGAGGTGTTTCATGGCCGAATCAATTTTCCCCGCAGACTTTTTATGGGGCGGCGCGTTAGCGGCTAACCAGGCGGAAGGCGCGTATCTGGAAGGCGGTAAGGGCCTGACGACGGTAGATATGATACCTCACGGCAAAGATCGCCTGGCGGTAAAACTGGGCCGGGAAAAGCGCTTTGCTCTGCGTGACGATGAGTTTTATCCCAGCCACCAGGCTATCGATTTTTACCATCGTTATAAAGAGGATATCGCACTGATGGCGGAAATGGGCTTTACCGTATTCCGTACTTCCATTGCCTGGAGCCGCATCTTCCCCAACGGCGACGAGACTGTGCCAAACGCAGAAGGTATCGCGTTTTATCGTGATGTATTCAGCGAATGTAAAAAACATGGCATTGAGCCGCTGGTCACGCTGTGTCACTTCGATGTGCCGATGCATCTGGTACGAGAATACGGCTCCTGGCGCAACCGTAAAATGGTTGAGTTCTTCACCCATTACGCCCGCACCTGTTTTGAAGCTTTTAACGGGCTGGTGAAATACTGGCTGACGTTTAATGAAATCAATATTCTGCTGCATAGCCCCTTCTCCGGCGCCGGTCTGGTATTTGAGCAGGATGATAACCAGGAGCAGGTGAAGTACCAGGCTGCGCATCACGAACTTGTCGCAAGCGCACTGGCCACCAAAATCGCCCATGAAATCAATCCTGAAAACCAGGTTGGCTGCATGCTGGCAGGCGGGAATTTCTATCCGTGGTCATGTAAGCCGGAAGATGTATGGGCCGCGCTGGAGAAAGATCGCGAGAACCTTTTCTTTATCGACGTGCAGGCACGAGGTAACTATCCGTCTTATACCCGGCGTCTGTTTAAAGAGAAGGGGATTACCGTTGAGATGCAGCCGGGCGATGCGGAAATCCTGAAAAACACCGTCGACTTTGTCTCCTTCAGCTATTACGCCTCGCGCTGTGCATCAGCGGAAATGAACGAGCAAAACAGCAGCGCGGCGAATATCGTCAAGTCGCTCAAAAATCCGCATATTCAGGCTAGTGAGTGGGGCTGGGGCATCGATCCGCTGGGGCTGCGCATCACCATGAACATGATGTACGACCGCTACCAGAAGCCGCTGTTCCTCGTGGAAAATGGCCTTGGCGCGAAAGACGAAATTAACGAGCAGGGCGAAATCAAGGACGATTACCGCATCAGCTATCTGCGCGAGCATATTTTAGCGATGGGCGAAGCAATAGAAGACGGTATTCCGGTTATCGGCTACACCTCCTGGGGCTGTATCGACCTGGTTTCCGCCTCCACCGGCGAAATGAGCAAGCGCTACGGCTTCGTCTACGTCGACCGCGATGACCAGGGAACTGGCTCGCTGGAACGCACCCGAAAGAAATCGTTTTACTGGTATAAGAAGG
>DALYUA010000014.1:0-18806 GCA_031993245.1 Buttiauxella sp.
AAACGTCCGGCGATGTAAATATCGTGCCCGGCGAGCGTACCGTAATCCTGTAATACTGCGGTTAATACGGTGCCATTGCGCCCGCGCCAGCCTTCTTCCGGCTGTTCGACTACCGCTTCCACCCGCAGATTCTCATGCTTCACCGAAAGCGCTTCCAGCTCGGGCAGATCGTAAAGATGCTTCTCTTCGCGGCCGCCCCAGTAAATAGCAATTTCACGCTGCGGATTACGCGCCAGCGCCGTCAACAAAATCGAGCGCGCGTAAGAGAAGCCAGTGCCGCCCGCAATCAGAATCAGCGGACGATCTTCATCTTCACGCAGCCAGGCGTCACCGTGTGGAATATCCACAACGATTTCCTGTTCCTTCAGAATGCGGTCCATTACGGCCATCGCGTACAGGTTGAGTTCCGAGGCACCGATGTGCAGCTCAATAAACTCATGTTCGCTCGGCGTGGATGCCATGGAGAACGGACGCTTGTCACGCTCATCCATCACCACCATCAAATACTGTCCGGCCTGAAAAGAGAAATCTGTTTCCGGCAGCAATCGAACGCGATATACCGTATCCGTTATCGCTTCTACCGAGGTCACTTTACAGCTTAAGGTTGTCATGCGTCCCCTCTGTCGGGTCAATAATGCTAAACCGTAAAAATCGCCCCTCAGGCGTCTTTACCGTTATCGAAAATAGCCAGTTCATCCCAGATTGCGTCTATACGCGCACAGACTTCCGCATCTTTTTTGATAGGACGCCCCCACTCGCGCTGGGTTTCTCCTGGCCATTTATTGGTGGCATCCAGTCCCATTTTTGAACCAAGGCCGGAAACCGGCGAGGCAAAATCCAGGTAATCGATCGGCGTGTTCTCTATCAGTACGGTATCACGCGCCGGATCCATACGCGTGGTGATGGCCCAGATAACGTCGTTCCAGTCACGCGCGTTAACATCGTCATCGCATACGATGACAAACTTGGTGTACATAAACTGCCGCAGGAAAGACCAGACGCCCATCATCACGCGTTTGGCGTGTCCGGCGTACTGCTTCTTAATGGTCACGACCGCAAGGCGATACGAACACCCTTCCGGCGGCAGATAAAAATCGACAATTTCCGGGAACTGCTTTTGCAGAATCGGCACGAAAACTTCGTTTAAGGCCACGCCCAGCACCGCCGGTTCATCCGGTGGACGCCCGGTATAGGTGGAGTGATAAATCGCATCTTCGCGCTGGGTAATATGCGTCACGGTAAAGACCGGGAAATCATCTACTTCATTGTAGTATCCCGTGTGGTCGCCATATGGCCCTTCCGGCGCCATTTCACCCGGCTCAATATAGCCTTCCAGCACAATTTCCGCGCTGGCAGGCACTTCGAGATCGTTAGAAATACATTTCACGACTTCAGTTTTAGTGCCGCGCAGCAGCCCGGCAAAAGCATACTCGGAAAGGGTATCCGGCACGGGAGTTACAGCGCCAAGGATGGTTGCCGGGTCTGCACCCAGCGCCACAGAAACCGGGAAACGTTCGCCCGGATGCGCAGCGCACCATTCCTGGAAATCAAGCGCGCCACCACGATGTGAAAGCCAGCGCATGATCAGCTTGTTCCTGCCGATAAGCTGCTGACGATAAATACCAAGGTTCTGTCGCTCTTTATGCGGACCACGGGTGACGGTCAGTCCCCAGGTAATCAGCGGGGCGGCGTCTTCCGGCCAGCACTGCATAATCGGAATACGGTTTAAATCGACCTGCTCACCTTCCCAAATCTTTTCCTGGCAAGGCGCACCACGCAGCCGTTTGGTCGGCATGTTCAGCACCTGCTTAAACTGCGGGAGCTTATCGAACAGGTCGCGGAATCCTTTTGGCGGCTCAGGCTCTTTCAGAAAGGCCAGTAACTTACCCACCTCACGCAGGGCGGACACATCTTCCTGCCCCATCCCCATCGCAACTCGCTTCGGCGTGCCAAACAGATTGCACAGCACCGGCATGCTGTAACCTTTTGGGTTTTCAAACAGCAGCGCCGGGCCATTTGCCCGCAGGGTACGATCGGCAATTTCAGTCATTTCCAGATGCGGATCGACAGGCAAAGCGATACGTTTTAACTCGCCGCGCTGCTCAAGCAGCGTCATAAAGTCGCGCAGGTCGTGGTATTTCATGCAATTAATCCTGGCCCAGAGAATGCCCGTCATTATACGGACTTCATCCGGAGCATGCTGTATTTTTGTTAAAAACGAGTAACAGCCCGGACGGTAACCAGATGGCGATTGGTTATACTTGTGCTGGCTATCTCTGAGTTCGACCTTTTGTTATTCTTGCGTGCTCAATGAGGTGAGATGAGAAATTATGGAATCCTGGTATCTTCTGTACTGCAAACGAGGACAGCTGCTGCGGGCGCAAGAGCATCTTGAGCGCCAGGCGGTAAACTGCCTCACCCCGATGATCACGCTGGAAAAAATAGTGCGTGGAAAGCGAACTGCAGTCAGTGAACCTCTGTTTCCGAACTATATGTTCGTGAAGTTTGATCCGGAAAACATCCACACCACGACGGTCAACTCCACCCGCGGCGTAAGTCATTTTGTCCGCTTTGGTTCTCAGCCAGCCAACGTGCCGGATGATGTCATAGATCGGTTAGCCAACTATCATCCAGAAAATGTCACCGACCCGGAAACGCCTTATCCAGGCGATAGCGTAGTGATTACCGAAGGGGCATTCGAAGGGCTGGAGGCGATATTCAGTGAGCCAGACGGTGAAGCGCGCTCAATGCTTTTACTTAATCTGCTGAATAAGCAGGTAAGACAGAGCGTAAAGAATACGGACTTCAGGAAGGTTTAAAGCTAAAAAAGGCCAGCGCTTGCTGGCCTTTTTATTTGCATCTAGCACTGCATCTGCTCGTCGTGCAGCCACTGGGCAACACGCTTAGAGAAATACGTCAGCACGCCATCGGCGCCGGCACGCTTAAAGCACAGCAGGGATTCCATAATGGCCGGTTTTTCTGCCAGCCAGCCGTTCTGAATAGCCGCCATGTGCATCGCATACTCGCCAGAAACCTGGTAGGCGAAAGTCGGCACGCCAAAAGTGTCCTTCACGCGGCGAATAACATCCAGATACGGCATGCCTGGCTTCACCATTACCATGTCCGCCCCTTCCTGCAGATCCTGCGCTACTTCCTGCAGGGCTTCATCGCTGTTGGCAGGATCCATCTGATAGGTCTTTTTGTTGCCGCCTTTCAGGTTGCCGGATGAACCAATGGCGTCACGGAACGGGCCGTAATAGCAGGAGGCGTATTTCGCCGCATAAGACATGATCTGCGTATTCACCAGGCCATCGGCTTCGAGCTGGTCGCGGATAGCCCCAATGCGGCCATCCATCATATCGCTTGGCGCGATGATTTCCGCCCCGGCTTCCGCATGGGAAAGCGCCTGACGCACCAGAATCTCACGGGTGATGTCATTGATAACGTAGCCGTCTTCGTCAATAACGCCATCCTGACCATGGGTGGTGTAAGGATCAAGCGCAACGTCAGTCAGTAAGCCTAACTCTGGTACCGCATCTTTCAGGGCACGTACGGTGCGCTGTACCAGCCCGTTCGGGTTATAAGCTTCTTCGGCATGGAGCGACTTGCCCGCGCTTTCAATCACCGGGAATAAAGAGAGTACAGGAACGCCCAGTTTTGCCACGGCTTCGGCCTCTTTAAGCAACAGGTCGATAGTCATGCGATAAACACCCGGCATCGACGCCACTTCTTCCTGGCGATTCTGACCTTCCATAACAAACACCGGATAAATCAGGTCGTTAACCGTTAGCTGGTTTTCTGCTACCAGGCGGCGACTAAAATCGTGGCGACGGACACGTCGCATACGGCGACCGGGAAAGGTGCCGGGAAATGCATAGCTCATTTATATACTCCTGATTTAGGCCAGCCGGAATAAACGGCGGGCATTGTCATCCGTTACTTGCGCAAGCCAGGCGGGATCTTCTCCGCGCCAGTGGGCCACCTGATTGAGGATATGAGGCAAGTAACAGGGTTCATTCCGCCGGGTTGCAGGTTTTGGTTTAAGATCCCGCGGTAATAAATAAGGGGCGTCCGTTTCCAGCAGTAGCTGCTGAGCAGGAATAACCGGCAGCAGTTCGCGCAACTCCAGGCCACGGCGTTCGTCGCACACCCAGCCGGTAATGCCGATAAACAGGCCGCGGGCAAGGCACTCGCGCGCTTCAGCTTGCGTGCCGGTAAAACAGTGCAACACCACGCCCGGTAATTTATCCAGCCATGGATCAAGCAGGGCGATAAAGCGCTCATGGGCTTCGCGACAGTGAAGGAATACCGGCATCATCAAATCGGCAGCAAGCGCCAGTTGAGCGGTAAAAGCACGCTCCTGCTCGGCGGGAGTTGAAAAGTTGCGGTTAAAATCCAGACCACATTCACCGATGGCGACCACTTCAGAAGCTCCGGCAAGCTGAATAATGGCTTCTGCTGTTGCCTCTTCCCACTGACTTGCATCGTGAGGATGCACGCCCGCGGTAGACCAACAGCCCGCGTATTTTTGCGCCATCGCAAGGGCTTGCTGGCTCTCATGGAGGTTGGTTCCGGTAAGCAGCATGCCGCTAACGCCCGCCTGCTGCGCACGTAGTACAACTTCTGCGTGGTCTTTGGCGAACTGTAAGCTGGTTAAGTTGACACCGATATCAAACATATTACGTTCCATACGACGACCGCCCTGACGGGCGGTCTGAAATCACGACTCTTTTTCTGAGTGGTCTTCATCTTCTTCAGCATCTTCCATATCTCTGCGGCCTTTGCCGACATAGTAGCGGGAGAAGAACACGCCAACCTCAAACAGGCAGTACATCGGGATAGCCAACAGCGTTTGCGAGAAGATGTCCGGCGGCGTTAGCAGCATGCCCACCACGAAAGCGCCGACGAAGATATACGGACGCTTCTTTTTTAACGCATCAGGCGTTGTCACGCCCATCCAGCATAGCAGGATGATGGCAACAGGCACCTCAAAGGCAACCCCGAACGCCATAAACAACGTCATGACAAAGTCGAGATACTTGCTGATGTCGGTAGACATTACCACGCCTGTCGGCGCGGTTTTTGTCAGAAAACCAAATGCCAGCGGGAAAACGACAAAATAAGCAAAGGCGATACCGATATAAAACAGCAAAGAGCTGGATATCAGCAAAGGCGTAACCAGCTTGCGCTCATGTTTATATAACGCAGGTGCGATAAACGCCCAGATTTGATAAAGAATGACGGGCGCCGACAGAAAGACCGAAACGTAAATCGTCAGCTTAATCGGGGTGAAGAAAGGCGACGCCACATCGGTGGCAATCATCGTTGAGCCTGCCGGCATCTGCTGTATCAGCGGCGCAGAGACTATCTGATAGATGTCGTTAGCAAAATAAACCAGCGCCAGAAAAATCACCAGCACAGCGATAATGCTGTTTAACAGTCGCTTGCGCAGCTCAATCAGGTGCGTGATGAGCGGTTGGGTATCTTCAACGGCCATGTTTACTGTTTATCACTTGAAGGTTGAGAGGTGGCCGGGGCGGGAACAGGCTCCGGTGCAGGTTTAACCTGAGGCTGGGGAATTTCTTCCTGAGGCTCGACGGTCTGCGTCTTTTCCGCTTCAGGAACCTGGTCGGGCGCGCTTGCATGGTGAGCCGCCGCCGCAGGCGTAACGCCTTCATGGCTCTCCTGCTCGTTTTTCACCAGTGGATTGTGAATGGTGTGCGCCTCATCATTATCCTTTTCAGGATCCTGCGTATAGGAACGCTTCATGGATTCCGCAGCCTGGCGTAGTTCGTCCATGGAGGCTTTTAGCTCCGGCGTCAGGTGATCCATGCTCGCCTTCTCAACCTTCTTCAGGCTGTCCTGCAATTCCTGGATTTTCAGTTCCTGAGCCAGTTCATTTTGCACCGTCGCGGCAAGCGAACGCAGCGCCCGGATCCAGCCGACAACCGTTTTGACGGCCACCGGCAGACGTTGCGGCCCCAGAACAACCAGGCCAATCACGAAGACCAGCAGCAGTTCGCTAAAACCAATATCGAACACGCTTTACACCTGCTCTTTATCGTTGCTCTTTGCGTCTTCTTTTTTCACGTCGCCTGGTTGTTTATCCGCCAGGTTTTTCGCGGTAAAGTCAGCGTCCTGAGCAGATTCGTCTTTTTCTTTAGGTTCATCATCGTTCATGGCTTTCTTAAAGCCTTTAATAGAAGCGCCCAGATCGGAACCGATAGAACCCAGCTTCTTAGTACCAAACAGAAGAACGACGATGACGGCAATAATCACTAATTGCCAGATACTGATACCACCCATGTTATTGCCTCAAATCATTCGATGTATGTGTAACGGCCGGTATTATACGGCACGTTGCCTGTTAATGACGATGAAATTTCAGGCAGATCGCCGCCAGCCAATCAGCCAGACCACGATGCCTGCGGCCATCAACCAGGCGGGCATAAACTCCCACTCCGGTTTGTTTATCAGCAGTAAAGTCCCGCTCAGAATAAGCGTAGCCCCGATGCCGAACAGATAGCGTGACTGCCCCTGCCGCACATGGTGCTGATGCAGGTCGCGTTGAATTTTATCAATGCTGTGCTGTAAATACTTGCCCTGGCGCAAACTGTCGTACACCAGTTCCGGAAGTTCCGGCATTTTTTCCACCCAGAACGGCGCTTTTTCTTTAAAAGAGCGAATCAGGGCAGGAATACCGACCTGATCTTTGATCCAGTTTTCCAGGAAAGGCTTGGCGGTTTTCCATAAATCGAGCTGGGGATAAAGTTGTCTTCCTACGCCTTCAACATATAAGAGCGTCTTCTGCAGTAACACTAGCTGCGGTTGCACTTCCATATTAAAGCGACGGGCCGTATTAAAGAGATTCAGCAGCACGTGGCCAAAGGAAATATCCGCCAGCGGTTTTTCAAAAATCGGCTCACAAACGGTACGAATAGCGAACTCAAACTCTTCGACGTTGGTGTCCGGTGGAACCCAGCCTGAGTCCACATGCAGCTCGGCGACTTTACGATAGTCCCGGTTAAAGAAGGCGATGAAGTTCTCCGCCAGATAGCGCTTATCTTCTTTGTTCAGCGAGCCGACAATGCCGCAGTCGATACCGATATACTGCGGATCTTCCGGATGCTCGTAGCTAACAAATATATTGCCTGGATGCATATCGGCATGGAAGAAACTGTCGCGGAAGACCTGGGTGAAGAAGACCTGCACGCCCCGTTCAGCCAGCAGCTTCATGTTGGTGCCCTGGCGTTCCAGCGTCGGGATATCCGAGACGGGAACCCCGTAAATCCGCTCCATCACCATCATATCCTCGCTACAGTAGTCCGAGAATACTTCGGGAACATAGAGCATCGGGCTGTTTTCGAAATTGCGCCGTAGCTGGATAGCGTTCGCCGCTTCACGCAGCAAATTCAGCTCATCGATTAAGGACTTCTCGTACTCACGCACCACTTCCAGCGGGCGCAAACGACGCCCATCCGGCAGCAGACGAGGAACCCAGCGCGCCAGCCGGTAAATCAGTTTCATATCGGCTTTGATGACGGGCAAAATATCCGGGCGGATAACCTTAATCACCACTTCACGGCCGTTTTCTTTCAGACGAGCGGTATGTACCTGCGCGATAGAAGCCGAGGCAAGCGGCTTAATGTCGAAATCATCGAACCAGGTCTCAATGGGAATACCGCCCATCGCCTGTTCGATTTGTTTTTTGGCCAGTACGCCATCGAACGGCGCAACGCGATCCTGCAACATCGCCAGCTGATCGGCTATCAGCGGCGGAAATAGATCGCGACGCGTGGACATCATCTGACCGAACTTGATCCAGACCGGCCCTAATTCTTGTAGCGCAAGGCGTAAGCGTTCACCCAGTTCTTTGTCTTTGTGGCGGTTTGGCATCCAGAACAGCGTACGCCGCCAGAGGCGTAACGGCAGCGTGATGCGGATCCGGGGAATAAGTTCATCCAGGCCATAACTGAGGAAGGTACGAACGATGAAATAGAGACGACGAATTTCTCCTGGCGTCATTTGCCCTCCAGCTTGTCCAGCCGCGCACTCAATGCGTCAACTGCGCGTTCAACGGCTGCCGTTTCTTCGGCAAACCATGCCACTTCCAGCGGACCTGGCGCCATACGCCACTCTTCAGTGATCGCTTCGGCGAGATAGTGCTGATTGCGTTCAAACCCTTTTTTCAGAAGCTTGCCGCCGCCACGAAACATTTTGCTGATGCCTTCCGCCGCGATATCACCGATATAAGGCGCCAGGAGTTCTGCCGGGTCAAACTCGGCCAGATCCATCAGCGCAACCCAGTTTTGCACAACCTGCAGGTCGCCCTGCACCTCGAGGTCGCCGCTGCGGATAAGCGCTGTGAGCTGCTGCCTGTCGCGCAATTTTGGCAATACGGCAAGGCGCGTGATGACGCGGCAGTCCGCCTCGCCCTCCCACTCGCCCAGCACATCAAGCTGCTGTTCGCTAAAGACCAGCACCAGGGGTGCAGAGAATTCTTTAAGCTCAACGCGCAATACTTTACCCAGCAGGCGCTGGCGAGCAGTTTTCAGCCCGCGGTCACGCCACAGAAAGGTATTAAGGACGCTTTCGAGGCCGGCAGTCACTAGCGGTGTAAATGGCATCAGCAACCCCCGATCAGAATTTGTAGCCACGGTGCAGGGCAACGATCCCGGCGGTCAAATTATAATAGGTGGTGTTTTCGAAGCCTGCGTCTTCCATCATCGCTTTCAGGGTGTCCTGATTGGGATGCATGCGGATGGATTCCGCCAGGTAGCGATAGCTTTCTGCATCCTGAGCCACCATTTCGCCGATGCGCGGCAGAATATGGAAAGAATAGGCGTCGTAAGCTTTGCTGAGCGGCTCAATGACAGGTTTGGAAAATTCCAGCACCAGCAGGCGGCCACCCGGCTTCAGCACGCGATACATAGAACGCAGCGCTTTTTCTTTGTCGGTAACGTTACGCAGGCCAAACGAGATAGTGATGCAGTCGAAGGAGTTATCCGGGAAAGGCAGCGCTTCCGCGTTTGCCTGCACATAACTCACATTGCCGATAACGCCAACGTTGCGCAGTTTCTCACGCCCCATTTTCAGCATTGAGTCATTGATATCCGCCAGCACAACCTCACCTGTTTCACCCACCAGGCGTGAAAATTTAGCCGTCAGATCGCCAGTTCCCCCGGCAAGATCCAACACGCGCTGCCCGCGGCGCACGCCGCTGCAGTCGATAGTAAAACGCTTCCAGATACGGTGAATGCCAAACGACATCAGATCGTTCATGACATCGTATTTTGCGGCCACAGAGTGGAACACATGGGCCACCATATCGGCTTTCTGTTCTTTCGCTACGGTGCGGAAGCCAAAGTGTGTTGTTTCCTGGGATTCGTCAACCATCTCAATGCCTGCTTATCAGAAAAATGTTCATGAAGTGTAACAGAATGGGCGCTAAAGCCCTATGATTCAAGCCTGCTGGCAAAACCTAAGCCTGGCGCTCGCCGACGATTCGTCGCTCATCTAAGTCATTGTGCTGGAGGGTTTCTTCGTCGTTTCCATGACCTGCTCTCGCCGCATTATCCTCATCTTCCTGCCGCGCCTGCTCGACCAAATCTGGATTAATCTCACGTTTTACTTCCACGCCCAGCTCACGAAACGCCTCTGCCTGTACGAGGATATTACCGCGCCCGGAGGCGAGTTTTTTCATCGCCTGCCGGTAGTTATCCTGCGCTTTATCCAGGCTCTGCCCGATCGCGGACATGTCATCGACGAACAGCCTCATTTTGTCATACAGACGGCCCGCCCGTTCAGCAATTTGCTGCGCATTACGGCTTTGATGCTCATAACGCCACAAATTGGCAATGGTACGCAGTGCGACCAGCAACGTGGTTGGGCTGACGAGCATAATATTATTTCTCAGCGCTTCGCTGATTAGCTCAGGCTGACGGTCAACGGCCACCAGAAAAGCTGGTTCGATGGGGATAAACATCAGGACATAATCAAGGGAACGCAGGCCTGGAAGCTGCTGATAGTCTTTACGGCTCAGCAGGCGGATATGATTACGAACGGCGGCGATATGTTCATTAAGCGCGCTTTCGCGGGTCAACTCATCGTCGCCATTGTAATGGCGCTCATAGGCGACCAGCGTCATTTTGGCATCGATAACTACATCCTTGCCCTGTGGCAGGCGAACAATGACATCAGGTTGCATACGGCTGTTGTTTTCGAGCTGAATGTTTACCTGGGTCTGGTACTCATGCCCTTCCCTTAAGCCTGATGCCTCCAGCACGCGGGTCAGCACGACTTCTCCCCAGTTACCCTGAGTTTTATTATCTCCTTTCAGCGCCTTAGTAAGATTAAGGGCCTCCTGCGCCATTTGCGCATTGAGCTGCTGGAGATTACGAATTTCATGCGTGAGGGTGTGACGTTCGCGCGCTTCCTGGCCAAAGCTTTCCTGCACCTGGCGGCGGAAGCCATCGAGCTGTTCACGCAGCGGCATAAGAAGGCCATTCAGGCTCTGACGGTTCTGCTCTTCAACTTTGCGCCCGCTTTGCTCAAAAATACGGTTAGCGAGGTTTTCAAACTGTTCGCTCAGCCGTTGCTCGCTGTTCATCATCTGACGATGCTTGTCTTCGGCGTGCAGGCGAGTTTGCTCAAGCAATGTGGTTAGCTCGCGCAGATCGGCTTCCTGGGTGCTGTTAATTTCAAGCTGGGTACGCAACTCGCGATTAAGCTGCTCGCACTCGTCCTTCCAGTGCTGCTGTTGCAGCAAATCCTGTCTGGCCGCGGTAAGTTCGCCGTAGATTTCCCTTTGCTCTTCATGAAGAAGGGATTGTCGCTGCGCCGCACGCAAACTTGCCAGCAACCAGCCGGTCAGCACACCGACCAGAACAATCCCCAGTCCGAATAATATTGAGATATCCACTACGCCTCCTGCAGCCCATGCCAAACATCAGCAAAGTAAAATTCTGCTGTATAAATGGCCAGATTAAAAGGGATTTCCTGCGAGGCGTTACGCAAAGCGTAAAAATTAAGCCGGTTTGCACCGCCTTTAATTTGGTAACAAACATCCGAAAAAAGTGATTTTCGGATGTTTGAGGCAAATCAGAAAAGATAATCTTTTGTTTTTATTAGCCTGAATATCAGTGCTTTTTAAACAAGTCATAGTCAGTTTTCTGAAGCCGGTTTGCACCGGCCTGGAGGGGACTAGATCAGACGACGAGCCACTTCCACGACGATTTTCACCGCATGGCTTTCAGTCTGCTTCATGGTTTCGGCGTCAGGAATTTCTTGCTGGGTACGGTTCACGATAACACCGGCGACCATACCGGCGCGCAGGCCCTGGCTTGCGCACATGGTCAGCAGCGTAGCGGATTCCATTTCATAGTTCATCACGCCCATCTGCTGCCACTCTTCCATAGAACCTTTAAAGCGGTGAACTACGCGGCCTGAGAATGTGTCGTAGCGTTCCTGGCCCGGGTAGAAGGTGTCGGAAGAAGCCGTCACGCCAACGTGCGTAGTCGCACCAATAGATTTCGCCGCTTCAACCAGCGCGGTGGTACAAGCAAAGTCGGCAACCGCCGGGAATTCCATTGGCGCGAAGTGCAGGCTGGCGCCATCAAGACGCACCGAAGCCGTCGTCACCAGCACATCGCCGACGTTGATATGCGGCTGGATCGCACCGGTAGTACCGATACGCAGGAAAGTACGAATGCCCAGCTGCGCCAGCTCTTCTACCGCAATAGACGTTGATGGCCCGCCAATGCCGGTGGAGCAAACGATGACGGCTTTACCCTCTAACTCAGCACGCCAGGTGGTGAATTCACGGTGGGCAGCCAGTTTAACCGGCTTATCCATTAGCACGGCGATCTTTTCAACTCGCTCCGGATCGCCTGGGACGATAGCAAGCGTCGCCCCCTGCAGATCGTTTTTAGTAAGGCCGAGATGAAAAACATCAGACTTGGACATAACAGACTCCTCTGTTGAGTAGGTTTGGCTTGCGCCGCAAAGCGGTACTTTACAGAACCGCCCGGCATAATTTCGTGACGAATCTCACTTTGAATAAAGCAAGTTACATAAATTTCAACTTAAATAGTGATTAGCATCACATATCAAAATCTTCCGGCTCAGTTATCAGGCACAAAGCGCGTTTTTTGCAAACCAGAGATGCTACTAATCCTGGCTATAGTTATCACACTGCGCTAATGCTGGTACGGAGAATGCCAATGAAAGAAGAGCAACAAACATCTAATACGTCGGGCGGACGTTTCGCACCGGCGGCAGAACCTCCCGCGTCAACCGTCGTACATACCCCGGACGATTCAATTCAGGCAGGCGAAACCTCTATCCCGACTCAGGGGGAAAATATGCCTGCTTATCACGCATGTCCAAAAGATGCCGCAGGCCCTCTGCCGGTAGTGATTGTGGTACAGGAAATCTTTGGCGTACACGAACATATTCGCGATATTTGCCGCCGTCTGGCGCTGGAAGGTTATCTGGCTATCGCGCCAGAGCTCTATTTTCGCCAGGGCGACCCCAACGATTTTGCTGATATTCCTACGCTGTTTAGCGGGCTGGTTTCAAAAGTGCCCGATGCGCAGGTGCTGGCCGATCTCGATCATGTCGCCAACTGGGCTTCCCGCAATGGCGGCAACGCGCATCGCCTGATGATTACCGGGTTCTGCTGGGGTGGGCGTATCGCCTGGCTGTATGCCGCACATAATCCGCAGCTTAAAGCCGCTGTCGCCTGGTATGGCAAACTGGTGGGCGAAAAAACGCTGAATTCACCGCAACATCCCGTGGACATTGCCGTTAATCTCAACGCCCCTGTGCTGGGCCTTTATGGCGGGCAGGATACGGGCATCCCGCAGGAGACGGTGGAAACGATGCGTCAGGCGCTGCGCGCGGCGAACGCCACCGCTGAAATTATCGTCTACCCGGAGGCGGGCCACGCATTTAATGCTGACTATCGCCCGAGCTACCATGAAGAGTCGGCGAAAGATGGCTGGCAGCGCATGCTGACCTGGTTTGAGCGCTATGGCGCGAAGAAATAAAAAAGGCCCCTCAGCAACATGAGGAGCCTTGATTGATGATAAAGAGCCGAAAAGCGTGGTTTTCGGCTCTTCAGGATAAACCAGAAGTCTTTATCCTTTGTTTTTAAATCGTCCCGCAACGTACTTTTAATAACTTAAAACTTTGTCCATGCTCTCAGGCCCCTCAAAATGAGGGGCCTGGTTTTTTAAGCGCTACGCAAGTTCTGCGCGGCCTTGACCATGTTCGCCAGCGCCTGCCGGGTTTCCGGCCAGCCGCGGGTTTTCAGGCCGCAATCCGGGTTCACCCACAGACGTTCGGCCGGAACAGATTCCGCCGCTTTCTTCAGTAATGCCTCAATCCATTCCACGCTCGGTACGTTCGGGGAGTGAATGTCATACACGCCCGGCCCGATTTCATTTGGATATTCGAACTCTTTGAATGACTCCAGCAGGTCCATATCGGAGCGGGAGGTTTCGATGGTAATCACATCCGCGTCCAGCGCCGCAATAGAATCCATGATGTCGTTGAATTCGCAGTAACACATATGGGTGTGAATCTGCGTATCATCCCGCACCACGGCGGCATTCAGGCGGAAAGCTTCCACGCCCCACGCCAGATACGCCTGCCAGTCGGACTGGCGCAGCGGTAAGCCTTCGCGCAGGGCTGGTTCATCAATCTGGATGATGCCGATACCTGCCGCTTCCAGATCCGCCACTTCGTCGCGCAGTGCCAGGGCGATTTGTTTAGCGATGGTTTCGCGGCTCACGTCTTCACGCGGGAAAGACCAGCACAGGATAGTCACAGGCCCGGTCAGCATGCCTTTTACCGGTTTGTCGGTCAGGGATTGCGCGTACTTAGCCCACTCTACGGTGATCGCTTCCGGGCGGCTGATATCGCCAATCACAACCGGCGGTTTTACGCAGCGGGAACCGTAGCTTTGTACCCAACCATTTTGGGTAAAGACAAAACCGTCCAGATGCTCGCCGAAATACTCCACCATGTCGTTACGCTCGGCTTCGCCGTGAACCAGCACGTCCAGGCCCAGGCGCTCCTGCTCAGCAACGGCTTGTTTGATATGTTCCGCAATGCCGGTGCGGTAGTTGCCCGCATCTAAACGTCCCTGTTTAAAATCCAGACGCAGGCCACGAATTTCGGTGGTTTGAGGGAATGAACCGATAGTCGTGGTCGGCCAGGCGGGCAGATTAAAGCGCTGACGCTGCGTCCGGGCACGAGCGGCATAGTCGCTCCGGCGCTGGCTGTCCTGCGCGGTAATCGCGGCCAGACGTTTTTCCACCGCGGCGTTATGCACGCGACTTGAGTGGCGACGTGCCTGGATCGGGGCACTCCATTCAACCAGTTTTTCCGTATTGCCGCTGTTCAACGCTTCAGTCAGCAGCGACAGTTCGGCACATTTTTGCAGGGCGAAGGCAAACCAGCTCTTCACTTCCGCATCCAGACGCGTTTCCACGCTCAGGTCGATTGGGCTGTGCAGCAGCGAGCAGGAGGAAGCCACCCACAGCTCACGTTTGCCAACGAGATCTTTAAGCTGAGCGTATTTTTCCGTTAGATCGGCACGCCAGACGTTACGGCCGTTGATCACACCGGCAGATAGCAGCCAGTCGGCAGGAAGTTGCTGATGCAGCGCGTTGATATCATCTTTACCGTGGACGAAATCAACGTGCAGACCCTGTACCGGCAGTGCGGTAATAGTATTCAGATTCGGCGTTACGCCTTCAAAATAGGTGGTCAGCAACAGTTTTACGTTGCCGGCCAGCGCGTCGTACGCTGCTTTGAACGCATCCAGCCACGCCTGCGGCAGTTCCAGCACCAGCGCAGGTTCATCGATTTGCACCCATTCGACGCCGCGTTTCGCCAGTTCTGCCAGCACCTGCTGATAAACCGGCAGAATGTCTTGCAACAAGCTGAGGCGATCGAACTGCTCACCCTTCACTTTGCCCAGCCACAGATAAGTTACCGGCCCGAGCAGCACGGGTTTCACGTTATGGCCTGCTGCCAGCGCTTCGTCCACTTCCTCCAGAAGCTGCGTCCAGGTAAGCCTGAACTGCTGGCCTTCGGTAAATTCCGGCACCATATAGTGATAGTTAGTGTTAAACCATTTGGTCATTTCAGCGGCAGCTGCGGGCTCACCCGTTGGCGCACGGCCACGGCCAATGCGGAATAAAGTATCCAGGTCGACGCTGCCGTCCGCATTCTGATGACGAGCCGGCACGTTGCCAAGCAGCAGGCTGGTGGTCAGAACGTGGTCGTACCATGCAAAGTCGCCAACCGGCAGCAGTTCTACGCCAGCCTGCTTTTGTTGATCCCAGTGACGGGCGCGCAGCTCGCGGCCCACCGCCAGTAATTCTTCCTGAGACATATTCCCCGCCCAGTAGCTTTCTTGCGCTTTTTTCAGCTCGCGGCGCAGGCCGACACGAGGGAAACCGAGGGTGTGATTATGGATTGTCATGTTATCGCCTCTTTATTTATTAGATTAATCCAGATGGATTTCGGATTTAGGGGCAAACACGCGATAAGCGTTTTTGAATAGCCGTCGGCTGGCCCCAACGGGGCGAGGCTTCAGCCGAGTAACGCGGTAAGCTCGCTTATCTCCGGGAGCTTACATAAGTAAGTGACCGGTGTAAGTGAGTGAAACCAACGCACCATAAATTCGAAAGACACCGGATTTAGACGTCCAGATGTTTACACATCTATAATCCGCAGGTACTGTATATTCCTCAAGCGCAAAATCTTCATGGCGAAGTGAAGGACTTTCATGATCGGAATTAAACATCTGCGGACGCTCCAGGCGTTACGAAACTGCGGCTCTTTAGCCGCCGCCGCCGCCTCGTTGCATCAGACCCAATCGGCTCTCTCTCATCAGTTCAGCGATCTGGAGCAGCGGCTCGGGTTCCGCCTGTTTATTCGAAAAAGTCAGCCGCTGCGCTTTACGCCGCAGGGTGAAATCCTGCTGCAGCTTGCTGAGCAGGTGCTGCCGCAGATTAGCCGTGCGCTGCAGGCCTGCAACGAGCCGCATCAGACCACGCTACGTATCGCTATCGAATGCCATAGCTGCATCCAGTGGTTGACGCCAGCTCTTGAGAATTTCCATCAGGACTGGCCGCAGGTCGATCTCGATTTCAAATCAGGCGTAACGTTCGACCCACAGCCTGCGCTGCAACAAAGCGAGCTGGACATCGTGTTGACGTCTGACATCCTGCCGCGCAGCGGTCTGCACTATTCGCCGATGTTCGATTTTGAAGTACGTCTGGTGCTGGCGGCCGATCACCCGTTGGCGGGTAAGGCGCGCATTGTTCCGGAAGATTTGAGCAGCGAAACGTTGCTGATTTATCCGGTGCAGCGTAGCCGACTGGATATCTGGCGGCATTTCCTGCAGCCCGCAGGGATCAGCCCGTCGCTGAAAAGCGTCGATAACACGCTGCTGCTGATTCAGATGGTCTCGGCGCGCATGGGTATTGCCGCGCTGCCGCACTGGGTAGTAGAGAGTTTTGAGCGTCAGGGCCTGGTGGTGACCAAAACCCTGGGTGAAGGATTGTGGAGCCGGCTGTACGCCGCCGTGCGCGATGGCGAGCAGCGTCAGCCGGTAACGGAAGCCTTTATTCGTTCGACGCGTTCACACGCCTGCGAGCATCTTCCGTTTGTGCGGAACGCGGAGCGACCCAATGGCGATGCACCCATAGCGAGGCCATTATCACCGTCCCCCCAATGATAAAGCTCGGCCAGTGGGGTTGCTCCTGCCAGATGGCGAGGTTCACCAGCAGCCCTGCGGGAACGTGTACGTTATTCATGATGCCAAGCGTACCGGCATCCACCTGCGTCGCACCGTAGTTCCACATAAAGTAACCCAGCCCGGAAGCCACCACGCCCAGCCAGACCAGAATGCCCCACTGTAGATTCGTGGCTGGCAATTTCTGCGGATTCCCCATCACAAACCAGGCGATAACCGCGACAACGGCCGCCCCGAGATAGAACCAGGAAAACGCGCAGCGCTGCGGCATCGGGCGCGTTTCCATCAGGCGCTTGTAACCCACCATGCCGATTGCGAAGCAGATATTCGCCGCCTGCACCAGCAGCAGACCAGTCCAGAAGTGCTCGCTTACTTTGTCGTAGCGGATAATCGCCGCGCCAACCACCGCCAGTCCGGCGCTTAACGCGTAGCCCCAGCGCAGCGGCCTGCGGCTGAGCAAATCATAAATCAGCGTGATATAGAGCGGCGTAAGCACCGTAAACAGCAGAAATTCCGACACGGTGAGGTAGAGGTAGGCCTGGAAGCTAAACAGATACATCACGCCCAGCTGTAGCGCCCCCACCAGCATGTAAAGCAGCAGCGTTTTCAGACTGTAGCCTTTAACGCGCAGAAACGGCAGGAACACCAGCGCCGCCAGCCCCACGCGCATCAGCACGGAGAAATAGCTGTCGACATGTCCGGCAAGGTATTCGCCTATCAGGCTAAAGGAGAAGGCCCACAGAATTGTGGTGATGATAAGTAACGGCACGATGTTATCTCTGCAACAGGCAATTTATTCGCCATTGTAGCGAAGCTTGTGCGCAGAGGGGGAAGTATTTGGTTGACAAGCGAATGAATTTTAACCTCTAGGGAAATTATAAGGACTGCTTTTTTATTGGCTCAGGGCTCAGGCTACCCGCTTAAATTTGGTATCTGCCGTACCCCTTCAACTATTGACCAACAGGGTCATAAAGATAAGATACCTACAAGAAAATCAAATAAATATATTAAATATCAATTAATTAATCACAAAACATAACGGACGTGAATATATGAGCGGGACGGTTCACCCTTACTTCAGCCACAGCCACCATCTGCTGTCGGTGAAGGGCTGCGATTCAGGGCTAGACGTGTTGGCTTTTGAGGGCAATGAGGCCCTGAGCCAGCCGTTTAACTATCGTGTAGAGTTCACTAGCGCTGACCATGCCATCAGCAAGGAGATGATGCTGATGAAAGCCGCCTCCCTGACGCTGCAGGCCCCGGTTGACCAGGGGTTCGGCATTAAAATTCAGCAGCCGGTACGGGTGATTCAGGGAGTGGTGACCGGCTTTGAGCGCCTCAGTACCTCGAAGGACGAAACCCATTATGCCCTGACGCTCCAGCCGCGCCTGGCCCTGCTCGACCGCTCGCACCAGAACGCCATTTACCAGGACATGTCCGTCCCGCAAATCGTGGAAAAAATCCTGCGTGAGCGCCACAACATGCGCGGCCAGGATTTCCTGTTCTCGCTGAGCAAGGAATACCCGCGCCGTGAGCAGGTGATGCAGTACGGCGAGGATGATCTGCACTTTATCACCCGTCTGCTGGGCGAGGTGGGTATCTGGTTCCGCTTCACCACTGACACGCGCCTGAACATTGACGTGGTGGAGTTTTACGACAGTTCACAAGGCTATGAGAAAGGCCTGATCCTGCCGTCCGTGCCGCCATCGGGCCAGCATTCGAAAGGTGTGGATTCGGTCTGGGGAATGGAAAGCCACCACAACGTGGTGCAGAAGCAGGTCAGCACCCGCGACTATAACTACCGTCAGGCGACGGAAGACATGAACACTCAGGTGGACGCCACCCGCGGGGACACCACCACCTACGGTGATGCCTACTATTACGCCGACAATTACCTGACGCCGGGAAGTCAATTTGACCGCAACCCGGCGCCGGAGTCCGGCGCGTTTTATGCCCGCATTCGTCATGAGCGCTACCTGAACGGGCAGACGCAGACCCATGCCATCACCAGTTGCCCGACCCTCTCTCCGGG
>DALYUA010000015.1:0-18042 GCA_031993245.1 Buttiauxella sp.
CAATACGTCGCATCACCTCCGATCCGGTGCCATCGCCCCACATAATCGGCAGCAGACCGGCCATAATTGTCGCCACCGTCATGATTTTTGGCCGCACACGCAGCACCGCGCCTTCATGGATCGCCCGCATCAGCATCACGTTGCCTCCCTCAGGATCGGCAAGTTTATGTTTAGCAAAGGCGTGATTTAAATAAAGCACCATAATAACGCCAAATTCCGCCGCTACCCCGGCTAAAGCGATAAATCCAACGGCCCCGGCGACGGATAAATTATACCCTAATAAATAGAGCAGCCAGACGCCGCCTATTAATGAAAAGGGTAACGTCCCCATGATTAATAAGGCATCACTAACCCGGGAAAAGGTTACGTAAAGCAGGATAAATATGATCAGCAACGTAAAGGGTAAAACAATTTTTAATTTCGCAGTTGCACGTTCGAGATACTCAAATTGACCCGACCAGGATAACGATACGCCTTGCGGTAATTTCACCTGCTCAGATACAATTTTTTGCATCTCTTCAACTGCCGATTTCAGATCACGCCCACGCAGGTCAACATAAATCCAGTTGGACAAGCGCGCATTCTCGCTTTTCAACATTGGCGGGCCGTCGGTAATGGTAATATCAGCCAGTTCAGAGAGCGCGATCTGGCTGCCGTTGGCCGTCACAACCGGCATATCGCGCAGCTTCTGCACGTTGTCACGCATCTCGCGCGGGTAGCGGACGTTGATGGGATAACGTTCTCGCCCTTCTATCGTCTCGCCGATATTTTGCCCCCCCACTATCGTTGCCACCAGCGATTGCAGTTCTTTAACGGAGACGCCGAATCTTGCCGCCTTACGCCGGTCGATATTAATATCCACGTAGCGCCCACCAGCCAGCCGCTCTGCAAGGGCCGAGGTCACGCCAGGAACCTGTTTTACCACCCGTTCGATTTGCCCGGCTATCTGTTCAATCGCCGCAATATTATTGCCGTTCACTTTAATCCCTACGGGGCTTTTAATGCCGGTCGCCAGCATATCCAGGCGGTTGCGAATCGGCGGCACCCATACGTTGGCGATACCCGGTACTTTCACCACGCTATCCAGCTCGTTCACCAGTTTGTCCATGGTCATGCCTGCTCGCCACTGGTCGCGTGGTTTGAAGCGAATAGTCGTTTCAATCATCGTTAATGGCGCCGGGTCCGTCGCGGTTTCTGCCCGTCCCGCTTTACCAAAGACGGTTTCCACTTCCGGTACGGTTTTAATCAGCCGGTCGGTTTGTTGCAGAAGCCGTCCCGCCTCGCGAGCTGAAATACCCGGCAGCGTAGAAGGCATATAAAGCAGATCGCCTTCATCCAGCGGCGGCATAAATTCACTGCCCAGACGGCTTAGCGGCCAGAGTGTCGCAAGCAGCAGCCCCCCCGCCACCATCAGCGTGGTTTTAGGACGCGCCAGGACTGTGTCAAGCAGCGGCTCATAGACTGCAATTAGCCAACGGTTGATGGGATTAGCCTTCTCATCCGGGATTTTCCCGCGAATGAAATAGCCCATCAACACCGGTACCAGCGTAATGCCCAACCCGGCAGCAACCGCCATGGCATAGGTTTTGGTAAACGCCAGCGGCGAGAACATACGTCCTTCCTGCGCCTCAAGCGAAAAGACCGGAATAAACGACAGCGTAATAATCAGCAAACTACAGAAGAGCGCCGGGCCTACTTCCACCGCCGCCTGCTCCGAAATCCGCCAGTAATCTGCACTCCCCGGCTGCTTGCCGGGATTTTCATGCCGCCACTGCTCCAGCACCTTGTGCATATTTTCAATCATCACGATAGCCGCATCCACCATCGCACCGATCGCAATCGCAATGCCGCCGAGCGACATAATATTGGCATTCACCCCCTGGTAATGCATAACGATAAACGCACCGAGTATGCCCAGCGGCAGGGTGATCATCGCCACCAGCGCCGAGCGGAAGTGGAATAAAAACAAAGTGCAAATCGCCGCGACAACGATGAACTCTTCGAGCAGCTTGTGAGAGAGCGTTTCAATCGCGTTTTCAATCAGATGTGAACGATCGTATACCGGCACTATCTCCACGCCAGCAGGCAGGCTTTTCTGCAGCTGCGTGAGCTTCTCTTTGACCGCATTAATCGTCTCAAGCGCGTTTTTGCCGTAGCGCATAACGATAATGCCGCCCGCAACCTCCCCTTCGCCGTTAAACTCTGCAACCCCACGGCGCATTTCCGGCCCCAGGCGCAGCGTCGCCACGTCCGAAAGCAGCACCGGCACGCCTTCGCGCGTGGTAATGACAATCTGTTTAAAGTCATCCAGGTTCTTCAGATAGCCCGCCGTGCGCACCATATATTCAGCTTCGCCCATCTCAATAACCGACCCGCCGCCTTCCTGATTCGCACTTTGCACGGCGCCAGTAACCTGATCGTGAGTGATATTCAGGGCGCGCATCCGCTTTGGATCGAGCACAATCTGATACTGGCGAACCATACCGCCCACGCTCGCTACTTCCGAAACGTTCGGGACTGTTTTCAGTTCAAATTTCAGCGTCCAGTCCTGCAACGCGCGCAGATCCGCCAGGCTATGTTTGCCGCTCCTGTCCACCAGCGCGTATTCATAGACCCAGCCCACTCCCGTCGCATCCGGCCCCAGAGACGCTTTTGCTTCAGCAGGGAGCTGCGACTGCACCTGGCTTAAATACTCCAGCACGCGGGAACGCGCCCAGTACGGATCGGTGCCATCATCAAAGAGGATGTAGACATATGAATCACCGAACATAGAAAACCCGCGCACCGTTTTCGCCCCGGGCACGGAAAGCATGGTAGTCGTCAGCGGGTAAGTCACCTGATCTTCCACCACCTGCGGCGCTTTTCCCGGATAGCTGACCCGGACAATAACCTGGACATCAGAGAGATCGGGCAGCGCATCAAGCGGCGCGCGCTGCAAAGACCAGAGTCCCCACGCCGCCAGTACTGCTGCGGCCAGCAGTACTAACAGGCGATTTTTAAGCGACCAGCGAATAACTGCGGCAATCATTTCATTACCCCCGCCATCGGCATCAGATGGGTGATAACTGCGCCCTCTTTTTCATCCATGGTGAAGCTGAACATCACCTTGTCACCCACCTTCACGCTCTGGGCGTCAGCCGGCGATCTCAGAGAGAAGTCCATGGTCATCGCCCCCCATTTCAGCGCCGGAATCGGCTTATGGGAAAGCGTCACCGCTTCGCCCTCAATGGCCTTCACCACGCCTTCACCCTGATACTTCACTTTCTGCACGGCGGCAGGTTCCTCCTGCGGCAGCGCGCTGCGTAAGCTGGCCTCAGAGTCGATCAGGAACTGACCCGAAGTCACAACCTTATCGCCCTCTTTCAGGCCCTGTTTAATTTCGGCCCAGCCATTTTCTGTCGAGCCGGCCACCACGTTTACCGGCCTAAAATAGCCTTCACCCGTCGCCACCAGCACGCGGCTTTCGCTTCCTGTCTCGATTAATGCTTCCTCAGGAATAGCCAGCACCGCCGCTCGCGGTTGCCCGTTAGCCAGCTTCACGCTGAGGTACATACCCGGTTTTAACTTTGCAGCAGGGTTGTCCAGCACGATGCGCGCCTTAAGCGTGCGCGTTGTGGTTTCCATATTCGGGAGTAATTCACTGACGCGTCCGTGGAAAGCCTCGCCCGGCCAGCTATCGGACTGAGCAATAATCTCGCTACCGACCTGAAGCGCCTGGGCCTGCGACTGTGGATAGTCGATAACAATCCACACCGACTCAAGGCTCGCTATCTCAAACAGCGGCGCGGTTGCTGCAACCTGCGCGCCTTCGCGCGTATCGAGCTTATTGATGTAACCCGCCTGCTTAGCCCGCACGGTAATTCGCGTTTGCGGTTTACCGCTGCGTTCAACCTGACGGATCACCTCTGCCGGCATAAATTGCAGTTGCAGACGTTCCCGCGCCGCGGCACTCAGTGCGCTGTCACCCAGCTTGCGTACCGCCAGGTATTCCTGCTGGGCGGCAGTCCACTCGGGGATCCAAAGCTGCGCCAGAGGCTCGCCGCTTTTCACAAACTGCTGGGGAGCTTTCACAAACAGCTTTTCGACCACGCCGTTCGCGCTGGCGGGAATAACCTGTACGCTGCGCTCATCCGTGGTCACCGTCGCAAAAGCATCGAACTGATAGTTCAACGTTTTTCGTTCAGCACTTGCGGTTTTAATTCCCAGATTCTGCTGCTGGCGAGCGCTGACGCTCACGCCGCCTTCCTCCGGCGTTTCATCGGCGTAGCGCGGCACCAGATCCATATCCATAAAAGGTGATTTACCCGGCTTATCAAAGCGCTGTCCGGGAGTCATTGGATCGTACCAGTACAGCACCTTGCGCTCCGGCTGCACGCTCGCCGCTGGAGCTGTATGATTTTGTTTTCCGCCGTAGTAACCGGCGCCTGCCGCAACGACAATCGCCGCCGCCAACAGGGAAAGTTGAAGAGAAGTTTTCATAGCGTGTTTTCCTGTGGCGTCAGATAGCGGATGGCAGCCCAGGCCTGGGCCACGGCTTTCTCGGCGTTACTGGCGGTCAGTTCGGCGTCTAGCAGCGTACGGCGTGCATCAAGAAGTTCGGCAAGTGAGGATTGCCCCGAGCGATATTGCGCTTCGAGCAGCGAAAGACGCTGGCGCTGTAACGGCAGAATCTCTTCCTGCTGGCGCTGCCAGAGCGTCCGGGCATACTGGTATTCCGCCACCAGGCTGCGCACCAGCGCCACGTGTTCACGTTTAGCCAGCGCCAGTTGGTCGTTGGCCTCCATCGAACGGGAGACGTCCGCCGAATAATCTTTATCCTGGCGTTGCGATCTGAACATCGGCAAATCGACGGTGAACATCACGCCCGCCATATCGTCATAATCATCCGCGCGATGTGCGTAATAAACTTCCACGCCTACGTCCGGCTTTGCCGCCACGGCAGACTGAGCGGAGCGCGCTTTCGCTACGTCTGCTTCACGCGCCGCCTGAACCACTTCGGGATGCTCCATCACGCCCTGCTCCAGTAACGCCGGATCGGCAGGTAAACGCTGATAACGAGGCATAGCCCCGCTTACCGCATCCACCGGCTCACCGGTCAGTTGCAACAGGCGAGTCTGCGCGAGCGTAACGTCACGCTCGGCAAGCGTTACTTTGTCCTTCATGCCCAGTAGCGTCATGTGGATATCCACCACGCCTGAAGCAGGCGAGCTGCCGCTGGCGACCGTTGCTTTTTGCACAACGGTCTGGCGTTCGGTTTCAGCTACCAGTTTACGGGCGGACGCCAACGCTTTTGTGGACAATGCTAAATCAAGCCACGCCTGCGCTGTCGCCCGCTGAAGCGTGGCGCGAATCACTTCGGCTTTGGCCTTGCTGCTGGCGGACTGGGCGAGGATGGTTTCGGCTTTACGGTCGCGTTTCTCGCGGCTTACATAATCCTGCATGATGCCGATGCGCTGCATGGTCATCCCCTCGCGGGTAAAACGATGGCCGTTACTGCCCTGCACCGGGACGTTTTCAATGCCAAATTTCAGTTTCGGGTCGGGCAATTCGCGTGCGGAATCCGCCATCGCATTAAGCGCATTGCTTTGGTTACGGTTCGCTGATAGTTCAGCAGAATAGTGTTCAGCGGCGGTCAGGGTCTGTTGCAGGCTTAATTCTGCCGCGTTAGCGGCGGCAGAAACGGACGCAGCAAACAGCACCCCGCCGAGCCACAGGCTCAGGGAACGTTGTTTCATGTTGGCCTCGATTACTTAGTCGGCGTAACCGAGGTGAGCTGATAGTCGTCACCCTGCTGGCTAAAGGTGAAATCAACCGTATCGCCTGCTTTTAGCTGCGGCAACGTACTTTTAGCCGGAAGGCTAAAAGTCATCGTCATAGCAGGCCAGTTCAGCGCAGGAACAGGTTTGTGAGCGATAGAAAGGGAGTCGGCAGCCACCTTTTTCACCACGCCGTGGCTTTGATAAACCTCAGCGGCGGGCATTTCATGGTGCATGGACATATTGTGAGTAGCGGCATTCGCCACGGAAGCGGACAGCGCGATAGCTGCAAGGATGCGAGCAAAAATTACAGACATAAAAAATCTCCAGAACACAGGTCAAAGGGATGGGCAAAAGCGCCCGGAAACCGTGACAGTGCTGGAGTTATTCTCTAAAACGACAAAACCGAATGGTGGCCGGAGGGCCGGTTGCAGGGGGAGCAAGCTGCGAGACGGACATCACCGCAGGCACGCAGTCAGGCATTATCAGCGCCAGCGTATCGGCCACCGGAAGCGCCACCACATCGCTGTGACCATTATCCTTTTGCATGACGTCTGGTATGCAGTGCTTCTCGCAAAGCGGGCCGCTGACTTTCGCCATCGACGGCTGGCCATCCGCCATCAGCATATGTTCGCTATGCTGAATGCTTACCGCCTGGGCGCTGACATCTATCGGGCAATCGTGCGAAGCCACCGCCACCTGGCTGTTGACAAAAAACCAGCCAAACGCCAACAGCAGCATCAAAAGATGCTTTCTGAAAAAGCGTAAGCGGTTTGTCGACCAGTAAGTGGATTGCAAAATATAAATCCCGAAAATAGATGTGGCGGAAGTATAAGCACGACGCCTTTATATTTTAAAGGCTTTTTAACATGCTTTACGCTCAGGATTTTAATTAACAAATCGGTAATATAAATTTAATTTTATTACTACCGGTTTGTTAATTAATTCACGGGCCGGGGAAAAATTCGTAACCACAGGCAATAAGTAAATGTCATAATTGCCGGACTGCTTGCAAAAGCGTCACGTATTATGAGCAGAGTGGTTGAAAGTTGACGCTCATCAGAAAACCGCGTTAATCGCTCAGGCACATTTTTACCGCTTTGCAGAATACTGCAAAGGTCACTATTGTTTATTTTTCAGGCATTCGGTTGCGCTCAGACCCGGCAAACCGCGGCGGGCGCAACGGGGGATATTATGCTTACTTTTCTGGAATTACTTATTGGGATTGTGGTGATCGTTGGCGTAGCCCGCTACATCATCAAAGGCTACTCCGCCACCGGCGTACTCTTCGTCGGCGGTTTATTACTTCTCATCGTCAGCGCCTTAATGGGCCATCAGGTATTACCTGACAGCGCTGAGAGTACCGGCTACAACGCGACCGATATTGTCGAATATATAAAAATCCTGCTGATGAGCCGCGGTGGCGATCTCGGCATGATGATTATGATGCTATGTGGCTTTGCTGCTTACATGACCCATATTGGCGCAAACGACATGGTGGTAAAGCTTGCGTCAAAGCCGCTGAAATTTATTAACTCACCGTACATCCTGATGATTGCCGCCTATTTCGTAGCGTGCCTGATGTCGCTGGCAGTTTCTTCCGCAACCGGTCTTGGCGTGCTGTTAATGGCCACGCTGTTCCCGGTGATGGTCAACGTGGGCATCAGCCGCGGGGCGGCTGCGGCAATTTGCGCCTCTCCGGCAGCGATTATTCTTTCCCCTACCTCCGGCGATGTGGTGCTGGCCGCCAAAGCCGCTGAAATGTCGCTGGTGGATTTTGCCTTTAAAACTACCGTGCCTATTTCTGTCGCCGCCATTATTGCCATGGCGATTGCCCACTTCTTCTGGCAGCGCTACCTGGATAAAAAAGAGCATATCAGCCATGAGATGCTCGACGTCAACGAAATCCAGACTACCTCGCCGTCGTTTTACGCCATCCTCCCCTTCACGCCTATCATCGGCGTACTGATTTTTGATGGCAAATGGGGGCCGCAACTGCACATTATTACTATTCTGGTTATCTGCATTCTGCTGGCGGCGCTTATCGAATTTTTCCGTAGTTTCAATACGCAAAGCGTCTTTTCCGGGCTTGAAGTGTGCTATCGCGGCATGGCGGATGCCTTTGCTAACGTGGTGATACTGCTGGTTGCAGCGGGCGTCTTTGCGCAGGGGCTGAGCACCATTGGCTTTATCCAGAGCCTGATTTCGATTGCCACATCGTTTGGCTCCGCGAGCATTATTCTGATGCTGGTGCTGGTGATTCTGACCATGCTGGCGGCGATGACCACCGGCTCCGGTAACGCGCCGTTCTATGCCTTCGTTGAGATGATTCCAAAACTTGCTCATTCCTCCGGCATTAATCCGGCATATCTGGCTATCCCAATGCTGCAGGCGTCTAACCTGGGCCGCACTATCTCCCCGGTTTCCGGCGTTGTGGTAGCTGTAGCGGGGATGGCGAAAATCTCCCCGTTCGAAGTGGTTAAGCGCACCTCTGTGCCAATTGCCGTGGGTCTGCTGGTGGTGATTATCGCCACTGAGATTCTGGTGCCTTCAGCAGCGCTGCTTCCCTGACTCCTGCCCCGGCGAATAAGCGCCTCTGTGAGGCGCTTCGGATTGGTGACAAACGCCCGAAAAGCGTGGTTTCCGGGCATTTGGGATAAACCAGAAGACATAATCCATTGTTTTTATTAGCCTGGGTTAACGTACTTTTAAGAACGATAAACTTTGTCAAAGGTCTTAAGCGCCTTTGTGAGGCGCTGCGGATTAGTGACAAACACCCGAAAAGCGTGGTTTTCGGGCGTTTGGGGTAAACCAGAAGACATAATCCTTTGTTTTTATTAGCCTGGATTAACGTACTTTTAAGAACGATAAACTTTGTCAAAGGTCTTAAGCGCCTCTGGAAGACGCTTTTTTTATGGTTTAATAAGCGACTTTCTGGAAATTATAACCTCACGGAACCTCATTATGTGGCAAAACGCGCTTGTCCTGACTACCACGCTTGCAACCAGCCTGCTTGCCCACGCCGAGCCTTTGCAACCAAAACAGTACGGCGATTTCGATACCTACGTACTGGCGCTCTCCTGGCAGACCGGTTTTTGTCAGAACATGCATGAGCGTAACCGGAAAGAGCCCGGCGAATGCAAACTCCAGCGGGAACAGGCGGACAAGCGGGCGTTTCTGACGGCGCACGGTCTGTGGCCCGGCCTGCCAAAATCAGTTTCCTCACGCGGCGTGGATAACAAACGCTGGATGCGCTACGGCTGCGCCACCCGCCCGGCTCCGAATATGATGGAGGTTCGCAGTTCGCAAAAATGCAGCGCGCCGGCTCCGGGCTTATCAGCCGATATCGCAGCAAAGCTTTCTGGCGTGATGCCGGGTGCGGGCGGCCAGTCCTGCCTTGAACGCTATGAGTTTGCAAAGCACGGCGCCTGTTTCGGCTTTGACCCGAACGCCTATTTTGGCACTATGGTGCGCCTCAATACGGCAGTTAAACAAAGCGCCTTCGGTGAGTTTCTGGCACAGAATTATGGCAACGTCGTCACGCGAAAAGCGTTCAATAAGGCGCTGGAGAAAAGCTGGGGAAGTGATGCGGTGAAGGCGGTAAAGCTGACCTGTAACGGCAACCCGGCGTATCTGACGGAAATGCAGATAACGCTTGCGGCGAAAAAAATTAACGACCCGCTAAGCGTCGCCTCCTTCGCCACGCAAAAAAATCCAGGCAACTGCGCTAAGCAGTTCCGCCTGGATGCAGTGGGTTACTGACGCGTCAATAAACGGCGGGTGGCGGGCACGCTTACCCGCCATCCACTCTGTTTCTCAAACCCTGTAAACCCGAGTCTCCCAGGCATGCAGCCTGTAATCCTCATCCACCTGCGGATAATTACCCAGCACGCAATGCATCCCCTGAAGCGACAGCTCCATATCCGACCAGGTTGCGGCTTTCGAAGACATATTGCACAGCACCAGAAACTTGTCGTCTGCAAGCTCGCGACGATAGGCGTAAATCTGTACGTGCTGCGGCAGTTCCAGCGCGTAGCGCCCGTAAATCAGCGTTCGTTCCTGTCGACGTAACTGAATCAACGCACGATAGAAGTTCAGTACCGAATTCGGATCCTCTTGCTGTGCAGCGACGTTAATCATCTCGTAGTTAGCATTGACCGGGAACCACGGCTCGCCGTCGCTAAACCCGGCGTTGGGCCAGTTATTCCACTGCATCGGCGTGCGGGAGTTATCGCGTCCTGTGTTGGTCAGAAATGCGATGATCTCTTCCTCGCTTCTGCCCTGGTCTGCTAATTCCCGCCACATATTTTTCGCTGACACATCGTCAAAATCTTCTATCCCGCCAAAGCGGGTATTGGTCATGCCGATTTCCTGGCCCTGGTAGATAAACGGCGTGCCCTGCATCAGGAAATAGAGCGCGGCGATGCAGGTGGCGCTTTCCCGCCAGTGATGTTCGGTATCGCCCCAGCGCGACGTGATGCGCGTCAGATCGTGATTTTCGACATACAGCGCGTTCCAGCCTTTTCCCTCCAGCGCTTCCTGCCAGGCGGTAAAGATTTTCTTCAGCACGGCAGGTTCCGGCCGCAGTCCTTCTTCCGGCTCCCACAGACGCACATGTTCAAACTGGAATACCATGCTCAACCTGTTGCGATGCTCACCTACCCATTCCTCGGCGCGATCCGCAAACAGGCCGTTCATCTCACCGACGGTAACGATATCGTAATGTTTGAGCACGTTGCGGCTCATATCATCCACGTAGTCCAGCAGCCCATCGTAATTCAGATGGCTTTTCATCGACGGCGCATAGCGTAGCTTGTCCGGGTTAGGGACATCGGCAAGCAGCGGCTCTTTTTTCATATGGGCGATAGCATCGATGCGGAATCCGTCGATGCCTTTATCCAGCCACCAGCGCATCATGTCGTAAATCGCCGCGCGCATGTCGTGGTTTTCCCAGTTCAAATCCGGCTGGCGACGAGTAAACAGATGCAGGAAATACTGCCCGGTTTGCGGATCCAGCTCCCAGGCCGAACCTTTAAAAATGCCTTCCCAGTTGTTCGGTTCCGCGCCATTTTTACCATCGCGCCAGATATACCAGTCGCGCTTTGGATTGTCGCGTGAAGCACGGGATTCAAGGAACCACGGGTGTTCATCAGAGGTATGATTCACCACCAGATCGATAATCAGCCGCATACCGCGCGCATGAACGCCTTCCAGCAGCCGGTCGAAATCCGCCATGGTGCCGAACTCATCCATAATGACCTGGTAGTCGCTGATATCGTAGCCGTTATCATCGTTAGGTGATTTGTACATCGGGCAGATCCAGATCAGATCGATGCCGAGGTCTTTCAGGTAATCAAGTTTCTCGGTGATGCCGTTCAGATCGCCAATACCGTCGCCGTTACTGTCTTTAAAACTGCGCGGATAAATCTGATAGGCCACCGCCTCCTTCCACCAGCTCGCCATCGTTACCTCCCGATAAGTAGTGCAAATGATTCATAAGGCTGAAGCTCAAGGCTTACCGCCAGGGCATCACGCGGCGCATAATTGCTGACCAGACACTCACCGTGCCAGGCCTGCATCTCCTCAGGAATATCAAGCGTGAGATGCTCGCGAGAAAAGTTATTCACCACCAGCAGCCGCTCGTCGTTGAACGTTCTTAGCCAGGCGAACACCTGCGGATGCTCTTTCAGAATGGGCCTGAAATCACCGTATACCAGGATCGGATACTGTTTACGCAGCGCCACCAGCTTCTGGTAATGCCACAGAATGGAATCAGGCTCGGCCAGGGCTGCGGCGACGTTGATTTCACGGTAGTTGGGGTTGACTGCAATCCACGGCGTACCTGTGGTGAAACCGGCATTCGGACTGTCATCCCACTGCATTGGCGTACGCGCATTGTCCCGCCCGTTGGCGTGTATCCCGGTCATCATCTCATCGTGGCTAACGCCGCCTGTCAGCCGCTCTCTGTAGAGATTGAGACTTTCGATATCGCGATACTCCTCGATAGTGGCGTAGCGCACGTTGGTCATGCCGATTTCTTCGCCCTGATAGATATAGGGCGTGCCCTTCAGGCAATGCAGCGCGGTGCCCAGCATTTTGGCGGAAGCTTCGCGGTATTCGCCTTCATCGCCAAATTTCGACACGGCGCGCGGCAGATCGTGGTTGCTCCAGAACAGCGAGTTCCAGCCACGGTCGGCAAGCGCCGTTTGCCACTTTTCAATCACCGCTTTAAAATTCGCCAGCACGAACGGCTTGCTGCGCCATTTACCCGCCTGCTCATCCCAGAACTGTTTGATATGGTCGAACTGAAAGACCATCGACAGCTCTTCGCGATCGTTTGCGCTATAGAGCAGCGCGTCCTGCGGCGAGGCGCTCCAGGCTTCGCCTACCGTCACATAATCCCCTTTACCGAAAGTGGCGCGGTTCATCTGGCGAATCAGCATATGCAGATTTTTACCGTTCGCCATAATCTGGTTATCCACCTCTTTACCGATCAGATCGATAACGTCCATGCGGAAGCCGCCGATCCCTTTATCCAGCCAGCGGTTCATCATGGCGTGGACCTCTTCGTGCACACGGGGATTATCCCAGTTGAGATCCGGCTGCCGTTTAGAAAACTGATGCAGATAATATTCGCCGCTGGCCTCGTCATACGCCCAGCCGCTGCCGCCAAAGTAGGAACGGAAATTGTTCGGCGGGCCGCCGTCTGCCGCTGGTTTGCGCCAGATGTAGAAGTCGCGGTATGGGCTATCCCGGGATTCCAGCGCGCTACTAAACCAGGGGTGCTCGTCGGAAGTATGGTTGACGACAAGATCCATCAGAATATGGATATCGCGCTGTTTCGCCTTGCGGATCAGCTCTTCCATCTCCGCCATCGTGCCGAACTCGGCGGCAATATCTTCATAGTCGGAGATGTCGTAACCGTTATCGTCCATTGGCGAGCGGTAGACCGGCGAAAGCCAGATTAAATTGATGCCAAGCTGTTGAAGATAATCAAGCTTGCTGATGATACCGGCAAGGTCGCCTACGCCATCGCCGTTACTGTCCATAAAGCTGCGCGGATAGATCTGGTACACCACCGCGTTGTGCCACCATTTTTTTTCCACTTGCATCTCCTTCAGATCTTTTCCCCTCGCCCTAAACGCTCAAAAGCCCGCCCCGCATCATCAAATAAATAACAGCTTTCCGGCGGCAGGCGCAGGCCGATACGCTGGTCGGGTTTGATTTCGAGTCTTTCAGTATGGCGCATCACTAACGGTTCGCTACCGTAACCGCTATTTACGTAGAGCAGCGTTTCGTTGCCCATGTGTTCCACAAACAGCACCTCGCCCTCGACATCCGCGTGGGCAAGTTCTGTCAGCTGAATGTGTTCCGGCCGGATCCCCAGCCGCACGCTTTGTGCCTCTGGACGACTGGCTATCGGCAAACTGATTTGCTGGCGGTTCTCAAGCATCACCTCGCTGCGCTGCTCGCTTCCGTGGGTCAGCACGCCCGGAATCAAATTCATTTTTGGCGAGCCGATAAACTGGGCGACAAAGACGTTCGCCGGGCGATCGTAAAGATCAAGCGGCGTGCCTACCTGTTCGATTTGTCCCTGATTAAGCACCACTATCCTGTCGGCAAGCGTCATCGCTTCGACCTGATCGTGGGTGACATAAAGTATGGTGGCGTTGATGCGCTTGTGCAGTGCGGCGATCTCCATACGCATCTGCACGCGTAAAGAGGCGTCCAGATTCGACAGCGGTTCGTCGAACAAAAACAGGCTTGGCTCCCGCACAATTGCCCGGCCAATGGCCACGCGCTGACGCTGGCCGCCGGAAAGGTCTTTAGGCCGCCTGTCGAGCAAATGCTCAAGCTGCAAAATGCGCGCGCTTTCACGCACCTTTTCGTCAATCTCCTTTTCCGGCAGCTTCGCCATTTCCAGCGCAAATCCCATGTTTTGATACACCGTCATGTGCGGATAGAGCGCATAAGACTGAAACACCATGCCAATACCGCGCTCGGACGGGGAATCGTCGTTAACGCGCACGCCGTCAATGCGCATTTCACCGCCGCTGATTTCCTCAAGCCCCGCCACCATGCGTAACAGCGTGGACTTGCCGCAGCCGGATGGCCCCACCACCACCACAAACTCCCCGCTGTTCACTTCAAGATCGAGCGGCTTAATCACTTCTGACGAAGTGCCGTAGCGTTTCTGGATTTTATCGAGTATGAGTTGCGCCATAGTTATCCCTTAATCGCTCCACTGGTCAGCCCGCTGACAATACGTTTCTGGAAGATGAGCACCAGTACGATTATCGGCAGCGTCACCACTACCGAGGCCGCCATAATGCTGCCCCAGGGAAGTTCAAACGTAGACGCGCCGCTGAACATACTTATCGCCACCGGCACGGTGCGTTTATCGCCGGAAATGATGAACGTCAGCGCGAACATAAATTCATTCCACGCGCCGATAAACGCAAGCAGCCCGGTGGTAACCAGCGCAGGCGCAAGTATCGGAGCGAAGACTCGCCGGATAATGGTCCAGGTTTTCGCCCCGTCGACAATCGCCGCCTCTTCCAGCTCCACGGGAATCGACTTCATAAACGTCGTTAACACCCAGACGGTAAACGGCAGCGAAAAGGTGGTGTAGGAGAGAATGAGCGCGCCCAGAGAATCGTAAAGCCCCAGGAAACGCACCAGCTCAAACATGCCGGTCAGCACCGCCACCTGCGGGAACATCGAGACGCAAAGAATGGTGAACAACAGAAACTTACGGCCACGAAACTGTACCCGCGCCAGGGCAAAAGAGGCCGTAACAGAGACTAGCAGACAAAGGCCGACGGTTATCGCCGCCACCAGCACGGAGTTCAGCAGGCTACGGGCGAGACCGTTATCTACCAGCGCCACCACGTAGTTATTCCAGTGGAAACCGCTGGGCAAATAAGCCGGTAAGAACAGCTCCTGGCCGGTGCGTAACGAGGTGACAATCGCGTAATAAAAGGGAAATACGCAGAACAGTACGGCGAAAGTCGCCCCGGCATAAATCACAAAATTTTGTGCAAACTTGCGCTGCCGACGAGTGGTTTTCATCACCGCTTCTCCTTCTCGTTTAAACGTGAGACGCGGATAAAGCAGGCGGCAATGCCCGCCACCATCATAAACACCAGCACCGAGGCCGCCGAGCCCACGCCCATATCCTGATAGGAGACGATCTGCTCACGCGCGTAGCCGGAAACGGACATCGTAGCCTCGCTGTTGGAGGTCAGGACAAAGATCAGGTCGAAGATGCGCATGGCGTCCATCACGCGGAAGATCAGCGCCACAATCATCGCTGGCATGATGAGCGGCAGCGTAATGCGTTTAAAGCGCTGCCACGCGCTGGCACCGTCCACCCGCGCCGCCTCGTAGAGGTCATTGGGTATAAGCTGCAACGCCGCCAGCAGCATCAGCGCCATAAAGGGCGTGGTCTTCCAGACATCGGCAATCACCACCGCCCACATGGAAAGCGACGGTTCGGCAATCCACGCCAGATGCGCCTGATAGCCAAAGATCTTCGCCAGCAGATCGTTTACCACGCCATACTGATCGTGGAACATCCAGCCCCACATTTTGGCGCTCACTATTGTTGGAATGGCCCACGGCACCAGGATGGCAGTGCGCACCAGCCCCTGGCCGCGAAACTTCTGGTTCATCAGCAAAGCCAGCAACATGCCGAACAACAACTCAAGGCCAACCGACATGACGGTAAACCACAGCGTATTGCCTACCGCCTGCCACCAGAGCGGATCGACCAGCACGCCGCTGCTGTCGCCTGCGTTACTGGCATAGTAGTTCGCCAGCCCCACCATTTCATACTCGGACGGGTTATCGAGCATCGCATTGGTGAAGCTGAAGAAAAAGGTGCGCACCAGCGGCCAGCCAGCCGCCAGTGCAAGCAACACAAGCGCGGGCGCCACCAGTATCCACGCGATACGGCGGCGGCGCTGTTGATAGCCGATATGTGCCAATTAATGCCAGTCCTTACCTTTCACGCGTTCCAGGCGTTTTTGCAGATCCGCAACGGCAGCTTTCCCGTCAGTGCCGCCGTTAAGTACTTTGAAGGTTACGTTGAAGATGGCGTTAGAGACGCGCGGATACTGACTTTTGGTCGCCGTTGCCGGGCGTGGCACCGCATTGGCGAAGATCTCTTTAAACATCGTCAGATGCGGCGCGGTTTCCAGTACGGTCTTGTCTTCATACAGCGCGGAACGTGTTGGAGCAAAGCCAAGGTATTTCAACTGCATTTTCTGCGAGTCGGCATCGGTGAGGATTTTCAGCAAGGCGATAGCCGCGTCTTTGTTTTTGGTATTGGCGTTAACCGACCACTGCCAGCCGCCCAGCGCATTGGCAGATTTGCCGTCCGGCCCGGCCGGAAGCGGCGCTACACCAACTTTACCTTTCAGCGGGCTGTCCTCGCCCTGCGAGAGCAGGTAAGCGTAAGGCCAGTTGCGCATAAACAACGCGTCGCCGTTCTGGAATACTGCGCGGGACTCTTCCTCTTTGTAGCCAAGCGCCCCTTTCGGCGTAATTTTACCGATCCAGCCTGCGACCATATCCAGCGCCGCTGCGGCCTTAGGATTATTAACGGTCACGTTCCCTTTTTCGTCGATAAAGGTGCCGCCGCCGTAAGAATCAATCCACTCCAGCGCGTTACAGGTTAGTCCTTCATACGATTTGCCCTGGAAGATCATCCCCCAGAAGTTTTTATGGCCGGCCTTACGCTCTTCTGCCTGTATTTTGGTGGCGATGCGCGTCAGATCTTCCCAGGTTTTCGGCGGTTGTTCTTTATATTTTTCCAGCAGATCTTTGCGGTAATAAAGCACGCCGGTATCCAGATAAGCGGGGATCGCTTTCACTTTACCGTTCACCGTGTCGTTCGCCCACGGGCCGGGGAAGAAGTCGTCTTTCATGTCGGCAACCGCATCGGTTAAATCGAGCGTTTGCCTGTCGAGCAACCCTACCCAGATAGTGTCGGACTGGAACAGATCCACCGCTTTTTCATCTTTGGCAGCAAACAGTTGCTGAAGCAGCGCCAGTTTTTCATCCGAGGCCGCCGGGAATTCAATAAATTCCAGCTTATTGCTGGTCTGCTTTTCGAAACGGTCTTTGACGTAGTTGCAGTATTCCTTACCGCCGGGGGAGATCGGGCATTCCATACGCAGGGTATCGGCAAGCGAGGCGTTGGTGACACCCGCAAGCGCTAAGGTAATAAGACTTAACGTCAGCTTTTTCATTTTATCCTCTTCTGTCAGACGTAACCAAAGGTGGCGTAAAAATAGCCATGCCAACCAAAACGTTAGTTAACGATCTGACCAAGCGGCAAGATTGCAGCCTAATCTTTGTGCAAAATCTGGAGCTACTGCACGGATATAGCTTTTTTATTACGCCGCTGCCTGAAACGCGCTATGCGGCAAAATAAATACGGAAGCGTAAAAGCCATAACTTCAGTTTTTGTTCCGTGTTTATGGCGTTAGGCTTTTTGTATCGACTACGGAGGTCATCATGAGCACAACTAAACGCTACCTGTTACAGCTAAAAGCGCAGTTTGAACGGGAAGGTAAACAGCAGAAGCTGCTGGGGACAATCTGGCTTTCGCCGCAGCAACGTTATGAAATTTTGCAGGAGATTATGCTACCGGTGGCGGGTAAAGATATGAGATAAGCCTGCGTTACCCGCCGGTTTATTAACTTTTCAAAAACGTCAGCAAATCAGCATTCACACGATCTTTTTCGGTGGTGCAAATGCCGTGGGAGCCGCCCGCGTAAACTTTGAACTGTGAGTTCGGCAGCATCCGGGCCGTGGCTTTACCGCAGGTTTCGAACGGGACGATTTGGTCGTCGTCGCCGTGGATAACAAGCGTGGGAAGGGTCATTTTCTGCAAATCTTCACGCAGGTCGGTTTCCGAAAATGCTTTGATGCAGTCATATAGCGCTTTGATGCCGCCCTGCATGCCCTGCGCAACAAAGCTTTCTCTGACGCCTTCGGAAATTTTCGCCCCAGGCCGGTTGTAGCCGTAAAACGCCATCGTCAGCTCTTTGAAAAAATCTGCACGGTTGGCGCGCACGCCTTCACGGATGCCGTCAAAGACGTCGATGGGCACACCGTCCGGATTAAAATCCGTTTTGACCATAATCGGCGGGACGGCGGAGATTAAAACCGCTTTTGCCACGCGGCTGGTGCCGTGTCGACCTATATAGCGAGCCACTTCCCCACAGCCGGTCGAGTGCCCGACATGAACAGCATCATTGAGGTTCAGGTGCGCCGT
>DALYUA010000016.1:0-17958 GCA_031993245.1 Buttiauxella sp.
TTGTTAAAAGTTACTTTACGGATTACTTTTAAAAACAAAGGATTATATCTTCTGGCGTACCCCAAGCACCCGAAAAACACGCTTTTCGGGTGTTTGTGATCAAGCGGAAGGCACTGAAAGGTGCTTTTTACTTACGCGATATTGAGATATTTGTGCGTCTGCATGGACAGCCGCCAGTTGCGGGCAATGCAGGTTTCGATACACAGACGGGTGGCGTCTTCTTTCTGGCTGATCGGCTGGAGGGCGATAATACGATTTTTATCGTCGGTGAGCGTAGCCAGCAGCTCATCCAGCGCCTCGATGTCTCGCATACGTCCAACCGGATGTTTAATTTCGTCCGCTCGTTCCAGCGCCTGATGGAGCACATCGTAACCGCCACGCATATTTACCTTCGGCGACACCGTTACCCACGTCGCCGCCGTGCAGCGGACATCATGCGTGCCGCTGGTTTCAATCTGGCAGCTAAAGCCGTGGTGTTCCAGCAACGACGTTAAGGGATGCAGATCGTGGATACACGGCTCACCGCCGGTAATCACCACGTGACGAGCGGTATAGCCCTGTCGCTGCATCACGGCCAGCAAGTCTTCCGCACTTGCCGCACCCCATTTATCGCTTTCTTTGGTTTTGGCGAGAATGCTGAACAGAGACACTTCACGATCCGCGAGTTTATCCCAGGTGTGTTTGGTATCGCACCATGCGCAGCCCACCGGGCAGCCCTGCAGGCGGATAAAGATGGCGGGCACACCGGTAAAATAGCCCTCCCCTTGCAGGGTCTGGAACATCTCGTTAATCGGGTACTGCATAATCATCTCTGTAATAGTCGTAAAAACTAATTATCGCAGAACTATCGATTGAGATCATGCTTAAAGGGTGTGACCGGCTCAATCGGGGGGCGACCGAGCCAGTCACTGCCATGATTACTGCGACGTAACCATGGCATTTACGAAGCGGCGGGTTATCTGCTGCGGACGAGTTATCGCCCCGCCTACCACCACCGCATGTGCGCCAAGCTCCAGACAACGAGCCGCCATCGCAGGCGTTTCCACATTACCTTCCGCAATCACCGGCACGTTAACCGCAGCCAGGACATCACGCAGGAACTGACAATCGTTGTTCGCCAGTATTTGCCCCTGGGTTTCCGCCGTGTAACCATGCAGCGTGGTGCCAACGCAGTCAAAACCAATTTCTGCGGCATACCGCGCTTCATCAACCGTGGCGATATCTGCCATCAGCAGCAGCTCGGGATAACGACTGCGAACCGCCTCGACCAGCTCGCGCAAATCCTTATCGCCCGGACGCTCATGGCTGGTAGCATCCATCGCGATCATCGCCGGTTTTACCGCCATCAGCTCATCCACCTCTGTAAGCGTTGGCGTGATGTAGACATCGCTGCCCGGATAGTCGCGCTTAATGATGGCGATAATGGGTAAATCAACGAGTTCCATAATCGTTTTTACATCTATCAGGCTGTTGGCACGAATAGCCGATGCGCCTCCCTGGGCGGCGGCCAGCGCCATTCGTGACATAATAAACGGGCTGTGCAGCGGTTCGTTATCCAGCGCCTGGCAGGAGACGATGAGTTTTCCCTCAATCAGCGACAACATGGATGGTTTCATGGGGCAAGAATCTCCTCTACTTCGTTTTTGATGATGGTCACGTGCGGACCGTAAATCACCTGCACGCCGTTCCCACGACGGATAACCGCCCGCGCGCCAGTTTCTTTTAATAAAGCCTCATCGATAAGCGTGCCGTCATGCAGCGTGACGCGCAGTCGTGTGGCACAGCAGTCCAGCTCAACAATGTTCTCTTTACCGCCAAGCGCGACGATGACCTGCAAAGGGCGTTCGCCCGCAGCAACCTGCACGCTTTCGGTAGTAACGTCTTCACGACCGGGCGTTTTAAAGTTAAAGCGCGTAATAACAAAGCGGAAGGTGAAGTAATAAAGAAAGAACCACGGAATACCGACCAGCGGCACAAACATCCAGTTGGTTTTCGCTTCGCCCTGCAGTACGCCAAACAGAATGAAGTCAATAAAACCGCCGGAGAACGTCTGACCGATGGTTATGTGCAGAATATGCGCCAGCATAAAGGCCAGTCCGTCGAACACGGCGTGGATCACGTACAGAACCGGGGCGATAAACAGGAACGAGAACTCAATCGGCTCGGTGATGCCGGTGAGGAAAGATGTCAGAGCCGCAGAGATTAACAGCCCGGCCACACGCCTGCGGTTTTCTGGCTTAGCCGTATGGTACATCGCAAGGCAGGCGCCAATCAGACCAAACATCATGGTGATGAAGCGTCCGGACATAAAGCGCGCGGTGCCGATATAAAACTGCTGAGTATTCGGATCGCCAAGCTGGGCGAAGAAAATGCGCTGTGTGCCTTCCACCAGCTGGCCGTTAATCATTTCGGAGCCGCCAAGCGCGGTGGTCCAGAAAGGTAAATAGAAGATATGGTGCAGGCCGAACGGGCCAAGCATGCGCAGCACAAAGCCGTAGATAAAGGTGCCGAAGTAGCCGGTGGCATCCACCAGACCGCCCATGCCGAAAATCAGCTTCTGGAAATGCGGCCAGACAATGGTCATTACCGCGCCGACCAGAATCGCCGCCAGCGAGCTGACGATCGGTACAAAACGTGAGCCACCAAAGAAACCGAGGAACTGCGGCAGCGCGATTTTGTTATAGCGGTTATGCAAAAGCGACGTGACGAGACCGATGACAACCCCGCCAAATACGCCGGTTTCAAGCGTCTGCGTCCCGAGCGCCATACCCTGACCCACGGCGCCGGGATTTGTTGTCGCCAGCGCTCCGCTCAGCGTCAGCAGCGCGTTGATGGTGGCATTCATCACCAGATAAGCCAGCAGCGAAGCGAGCCCTGCGGTTCCTTTATCGCCCTTCGCAAGCCCTACCGCGACGCCAACTGCAAACAGAACTGCCAGGTTGGCAAATACAATAGACCCGGCGCTTGCCATGATGGTGAAAATGCCCTGCAGCCATGCGACGTCAAGGAACGGGTAGGCCGTGATGGTATTGGGATTGGACAATGCGCCCCCGATACCCAGCAGCAAGCCTGCCGCAGGCAGCACCGCGACCGGCAGCATAAAGGATTTTCCAAATCGCTGGGCCTTCTCGAACCAGCCCCCTGATGATGCTCCGCTAAATACTGACATAAATTTTCTCCCCGCCCTCTCATTGTGGTGAAAATTTTTACCACAATAAGCATGAAAAGATGAAAATTTCCACCATCATTACGATCGGGATCACATTTAATCGAATCTGCTGGCACAGGACGGGGGCTTTCCGCCACACTAGGCGCAGTTTGAACAGGAGGCGGGATGGGTTCGATGACGGAAAATGAAAATATATTGCTGCACCTGCGCCAGGCTCTGCCGGGCTACAGCCCAACGCTGCAAAAGCTGGGGGATTTTATCCTTACCCAGCCGCAGAAAGTGCTGTACCTGACGATTACCGAGCTGGCGCGAGAAAGCGAAACCAGTGAAGCAAGCGTTACTCGTCTGTGCCGTCATTTAAGCTGTAAAGGCTACACCGAGTTCAAAATGGCGGTGGCGCTTGATATGCAGCAAAGCCAGCCTGTGGCCCTGGCTCACGAAGACAGCATAGATGAACTGGTGGAGGAGTCTGTGCAGGCGCTGCGGGATACCGGAAAGCTCATCAATCGTGATGTGCTTAAGCAGGCGGGGCTGACGCTCCACGAGGCGACATCCGTGCAGATTTATGGCGTTGCCGCCAGCGCAATAATGGGCGATTACCTGCACTATAAGCTGCTGCGTCTGGGAAAATCAGCCCAGCTTTTTAGCGATATGCATCGCGCGGCGATGAATGCCGCTACGCTTGGCGAGCGCGATTTGGTGGTGGCGATTTCCAGTTCCGGTTCGACGAAGGATCTGCTGCATGTGGTAAAGCTTGCCAAAAAGCGCAATGCGCGCGTGCTGCTGCTGAGCAATACGCTTCGCAGCCCGCTGGCCGATCTTGCCGATCTTCTGCTGGTGGCGGCAAAACCAGAAGGCCCGCTCAGCGCAGGCTCGCTGAACGCCAAGGTTGGCGCCATGCTGCTGGTTGAAGTGCTGATCGGGGAGTTAATTTCCCACGATAGCCGCTATGCCTCTGCAAGCCAGCAGACCGCGAGCGCAACCTTACCGCTGCTTATCTGAAGATGACCGGGAACACCCGGTCACTATCAGTTGCCCAAAGCAGATTATTTTTTCGCTTTAAAATCAATGACCATCCGGCCTTTGATTTTGCCGCTTTCCATTTCCTGGAAGATAGCGTTGATATCCTCGAGCGGGCGCAGCGTCACTTTCGGCGTCACCTTTCCTTCGGCTGCAAACTGGAAGGCCTCAGCCAAATCCTGGCGGGTGCCAACCAGTGAGCCCACCACTTCGATGCCATCCAGCACCAGACGAGGAATGTTCAGGCTCATGGATTCCGAAGGCAGGCCCACAGCAACAATACGAGCTCCCGCACGAACGGCGTCAACGGAAGAATTGAATGCAGCTTTCGCTACGGCTGTAACAACCGCCGCGTGCGCGCCGCCCACTTTCTGCTGAATGACCTTCGCCGCATCTTCATTGCGTGAGTTAATCACCAGATCCGCCCCGCACTCTTTGGCGAAATCAAGCTGTGCATCGTTCACATCGATAGCGATAACTTTGGCATTAAAGACATTTTTCGCGTACTGCAGCGCAAGGTTGCCAAGGCCACCTAAGCCGTAAATGGCAATCCACTGGCCCGGCTTGATGTGGGAAACCTTCACCGCTTTGTAGGTAGTTACGCCCGCGCAGGTCACGCTGCTGGCGGCGGCAGAATCAAGCCCATCCGGTACTTTTACCGCATAATCGGCAGCGACTATGCACTCTTCCGCCATGCCTCCATCTACGGTAAAGCCTGCGTTAGTGACGCTACGACACAGCGTTTCATTACCGCTATTGCAATATTCGCAATGGCCGCAGCCCCGGTAAAACCAGGCAACGCTTGCGCGATCGCCCACTTTTAGCGATGTCACGCCCGGTCCAATAGATTTAACGATACCAATGCCTTCGTGCCCAAGCGTTCTTCCTGCGACATCGCCAAAATCGCCGTTTTTTACGTGCAAATCGGTGTGGCAAACACCGCAACATTCCATCTCCAGCAGCGCTTCACCGTACTCCAGCGCGCGCAGGGGTTTATCAACAATTTCAACAGAGCGATCTTTGCTGGCTACTGCTGCTTTCATGGCGTCCTCCAATCTTTGGTTAATGACCCTTTTAGCCTGGTTAGCCTTATATCAGAGCGCAACTATTAATCTTCGATTAAGCATTGCAGGAGGAGGATGTTTAAAAATCACCCATAAAAAAACCCGCGTAAGCGGGTTTTTATCAGAGCCTGAAGCGACAGTAATTATTACTGGCCTTTAACTTCTTTCAGACCGTTGAACGGTGCTGCATCACCCAGCGCTTCTTCGATACGAATCAGCTGGTTGTATTTAGCAACACGGTCAGAACGGCTCATAGAACCGGTTTTGATCTGGCCTGCAGCGGTACCCACAGCCAGGTCAGCGATGGTAGCGTCTTCAGTTTCGCCAGAACGGTGAGAGATAACCGCAGTGTAGCCCGCGTCTTTCGCCATTTTGATCGCAGCCAGAGTTTCGGTCAGAGAACCGATCTGGTTGAATTTGATCAGGATGGAGTTAGCGATGCCTTTTTCGATGCCTTCTTTCAGGATCTTAGTGTTGGTGACGAACAGGTCATCACCAACCAGCTGGATTTTGTCGCCCAGAACTTTAGTCTGGTATGCGAAGCCAGCCCAGTCAGATTCGTCCAGACCGTCTTCGATAGAAACGATTGGGTACTGTTTGGTCAGATCTTCAAGGAAGTGGGTGAATTCTTCAGAGGTGAAAGCTTTGTTGCCTTCGCCAGCCAGAACGTATTTACCGTCTTTGTAGAATTCAGAAGCCGCACAGTCCATCGCCAGAGTAACGTCTTTACCCAGCTCGTAGCCTGCAGCTTTAACCGCTTCAGCGATAACAGCCAGCGCTTCTGCGTTAGAACCCAGGTTAGGCGCGTAGCCGCCTTCGTCACCAACCGCGGTGCTCATGCCTTTGGATTTCAGCACTTTAGCCAGGTTGTGGAATACTTCAGAACCGATACGGATTGCTTCTTTCAGGGTTTTCGCGCCAACAGGCTGGATCATGAATTCCTGAATGTCGACGTTGTTGTCGGCATGTTCGCCACCGTTGATGATGTTCATCATTGGCAGAGGCATAGAATATTTACCTGGAGTGCCGTTCAGTTCAGCGATGTGTGCGTACAGCGGCAGGCCTTTAGAGGCGGCAGCAGCTTTAGCAGCAGCCAGAGAAACAGCCAGGATGGCGTTCGCACCGAAGTTGGATTTGTTTTCAGTGCCATCGAGATCGATCATGATCTTATCGATGTTAGCCTGGTCTTTCGCATCTTTACCCATAACCGCCTGAGCGATTGGGCCGTTTACAGCGGCAACGGCTTTAGTTACGCCTTTACCCATGTAACGAGATTTGTCGCCATCGCGCAGTTCCAGCGCTTCGCGGGAACCAGTTGAAGCACCTGATGGTGCTGCAGCCATACCGACGAAACCACCTTCCAGGTGAACTTCAGCTTCAACAGTCGGGTTACCACGGGAGTCGATGATTTCACGACCGATGACTTTAACGATTTTGGACATTAGATTTTCCTCAGTGCAAGTTAAACTAAAACTCCAGACAAACAACGCGCGAAATGTCGCGCGTTGTCGTTCTAACTCTGCTTACTTCGCCTGACGCTTCAGGTATTCACCGGCAGCTTTCACAAAGCCTGCAAACAGCGGATGCCCATCGCGCGGGGTGGAAGTAAATTCCGGGTGGAACTGGCAGGCGACAAACCATGGGTGATTTGGCACCTCGATGATTTCTACCAGTTGTTCATCACCGGAACGGCCTGCAACTTTCAGACCCGCTGCTTCAATTTGCTTCAGCAGCATATTGTTGACTTCATAGCGGTGACGATGACGTTCAACGATAGTCGGCTCGCCGTACATCTGACGCACCAGGGTATCATCAGTAAGCTGACACTGCTGGCCACCAAGACGCATGGTGCCGCCCAGATCGCTCTTCTCGGTACGTACTTCGACGTTACCTTCTTCGTCACGCCACTCGGTGATTAAGGCGACCACCGGGTATTTACAGTCTGGCACAAATTCCGTGGAGTTGGCGTCAGCCATACCCGCCACGTTACGCGCGAATTCAATCAGCGCAACCTGCATGCCTAAGCAAATACCCAGGTACGGAATATTGTTTTCACGGGCATAGCGCGCGGTGGCAATTTTGCCTTCCACGCCACGGTAACCGAAGCCGCCTGGGATCAGAATTGCGTCCAGCCCCTTGAGCAGCTCCTCGCCACGCGTTTCAACATCCTGCGAATCGATCAGCTTGATGTTAACGGTCAGACGGTTTTTCAGGCCACCGTGTTTAAGTGCTTCAATCACAGATTTGTAGGCGTCCGGCAGTTCAATGTACTTGCCGACCATACCGATCGTGACTTCACCCGTTGGATTCGCTTCTTCGTAGATAACCTGTTCCCATTCGCCAAGGTTGGCTTCAGGAACGTTTAAGCTGAATCGTTTACAAATATAATCGTCCAGCCCCTGTGATTTCAACAGGCCCGGAATTTTATAGATAGAATCGACATCTTTCAGAGAAATAACCGCTTTCTCCGGGACGTTACAGAACAATGCAATTTTTGCACGTTCGTTCGCCGGCACCACGCGGTCAGAGCGGCAGATCAGCACATCCGGCTGAATACCAATGGAAAGCAGTTCTTTAACGGAGTGCTGCGTCGGTTTGGTTTTCACCTCGCCGGCGGCGGCCATGTATGGCACCAGAGTCAGGTGCATATACAGCGTGTGCTCACGGCCTACTTCTACCGCCATCTGGCGAATCGCTTCGAGGAACGGCAGGGATTCGATATCGCCTACGGTACCGCCGATTTCAACCAGTACGACGTCGTAGCCTTCGCCGCCTTCAAGGATGCGTTCTTTAATGGCGTTGGTAATGTGCGGAATAACCTGCACGGTGGCGCCCAGATAGTCGCCACGACGTTCTTTACGCAGGACTTCGGAGTAGATACGACCCGTGGTGAAGTTGTTACGACGCGTCATTTTGTTACGAATGAAACGCTCGTAGTGACCCAAATCCAGATCGGTTTCAGCGCCGTCTTCGGTAACGAACACTTCCCCATGTTGAATAGGGCTCATGGTACCCGGATCGACGTTGATGTACGGATCGAGTTTCATGATGGAGACGTTGAGGCCACGGGCTTCGAGAATAGCTGCGAGGGAGGCTGCGGCAATGCCTTTACCCAGAGAGGAAACGACCCCGCCGGTCACAAAAATATAGTTCGTTGTCATGCTGAACCTGAGAAGTTAGGTTTAAAGACGATGGAATAACCAGGACGGGAAAGCAGTATACCCGAACAGTATGGGCGCCACAAACTTTCATTCTTCACCCGCCAGCCTGACCTCGCGCTTTGTCAGGCCTGAGAAAATAGCGGGTCTGGTATAAATGTTTTTGACGCAAATCAAGCGCTTGTTGATTTGAAATTGTCATAAAAAGCGCCCGATCGCAAAAACGCGTTAGATTTCAGTTTCCTGGCGTTTAACCTGCTGCCAGGCATTTTCCATCTGCTCAAGCGTTGCCTGCTTCATTTCCAGGCCTTGCGCCGCAATAATGCGTTCCACTTCGCGGAAACGACGTTCAAATTTTCGGTTAGCTTTTTGTAACGCAACCTCAGCTTTGGTGCCTAAATGACGCGCCAGATTCACCGTAGCAAACAGTAAATCGCCGACTTCTTCTTCCAGTTTCGCTTCATCAACAACGACCTGTTGCGCCTCGTGCATTACCTCGTCGATTTCTTCATGCACTTTCTCCAGCACCGGCCCCAGGGAAACCCAGTCAAACCCGACGGACGAGCAGCGCTTTTGAATTTTGTGGGCGCGCATCAATGCAGGCAGCGCTTCGGGAATATCATCCAGTGCGGAATGCTGTTCTTTTTCAGCACGCTCTGCGGTTTTGATGCTTTCCCATTTTTCGAGCACTTCCGCGCTATTGCCAGCGGTGCCGTCAGCAAAAATATGCGGATGGCGGCGTTCCAGCTTGTCGCTGATGGCCGCGCAAATATCGTCGAAATTGAAACGCCCTTCTTCCTGAGCCATCTGCGCATAAAACACTACCTGGAAAAGCAAATCGCCCAGCTCGCCGCGCAAATCGTCGAAATCTTCTCGGTTGATGGCGTCCAGCACTTCGTAGGTTTCTTCAAGCGTATATGGCGCGATGGTGGTAAAGGTTTGCTCGCGGTCCCACGGACAGCCGGTTTCAGGGTCGCGCAGACGCTTCATGATGCCCAGAAGGCGGGTAATTTGATTCAATGTCGATCCTATACGTTTTGCGTAGGGTGGATAAGCGAAGCGCCATCCACCAAATAATGTCGGATGACGCTCGCGCTTATCCGACCTGGAAGGTCACAGGCCGTAAAAATCAGCCGTGCAGCCGCTTCGCATCGATAATATCCGGCACCTGATTCAGTTTGCCGAGCACGCGGCCCAGCACCTGCAGGTTGTAGATTTCAATGTTCATGTCGATGGTGGCCAGCTGCTGTCTGGTGTCACTGCGGCTCGCCACGCCCAGCACGTTCACCTTCTCATTCGCCAGAATAGTGGTGATATCGCGCAGCAGCCCGCTGCGATCGTTTGCCGTCACGCGTACCACAAGCGAATAACCGCTGGAGTAGCTTTCACCCCAGACGGCGTCGACGATACGTTCCGGCGCGTGGGATTGCAGATCGGCAAGCTGGTCACAGTCCGCCCGGTGAATAGAAATTCCGCGCCCCTGGGTAATAAAACCGATGATTTCATCCCCCGGAATTGGCTGGCAGCAGCGCGCAATATGGTGCATCAGGTTACCCACGCCTTCAACCACCACGCGGCCATTGTCTTTACTGCGTGACTGCGGCGCGTAGGTTTTCTGTTTTAGCTGGCGCAGCGCCTGCTCGTCCTGTTCGGCGGCAGTCGGTTTGTTAAACTGCGCCTGCAGGAAGTTGCTCATCTGGTTAAGGCGGATATCGCCGCCGCCTATCGCCGCCAGTAACTCATCGATTTCATTAAAGTTATAGCGCGGCAGCAGGTGTTTCTCCGCCTCTTTCAGGCTGATGCCCAGACGTTCGATTTCGTCATCCAGAATCTGACGCCCCGCAAGGATGTTTTTATCGCGATCCTGTTTACGGAACCAGTTGTGAATTTTGGCGCGCCCGCGGCTGGTGGTAACGTAACCGAGGTTTGGGTTCAGCCAGTCACGGCTTGGGTTCGGCTGTTTCTGGGTGATAATTTCAATCTGATCGCCCATCTGCAACTGGTAGGTAAACGGCACGATACGTCCGCCGATTTTCGCCCCGATGCAGCGGTGCCCGACATCACTGTGGATGTGGTAGGCAAAATCGAGCGGCGTTGAGCCCGCAGGTAAATCCACGACGTCGCCTTTTGGCGTAAACACATACACGCGGTCGTCAAAGACCTGGCTGCGCACTTCGTCGAGCAGTTCGCCGGAGTCCGCCATCTCTTCCTGCCAGGCAATCAGCTTGCGCAGCCAGGCGATACGATCTTCATGCCCCGTGTTGCCGCTGCGCGCGTTGCCCTCTTTGTACTTCCAGTGGGCCGCAACCCCCAGCTCCGACTCTTCGTGCATCTGCTTTGTGCGGATCTGAATTTCGATGGTTTTACCGTTCGGCCCCAGCACTACCGTGTGGATTGACTGATAGCCGTTGGGTTTCGGGTTAGCGACATAATCGTCGAACTCGTCCGGCATGTGGCGGAAGTGGGTATGCACGATGCCCAGCGCGGCGTAGCAATCCTGCAGGCGTTCCGCAACGATACGCACGGCGCGCACGTCGAACAGCTCATCGAAGGCGAGAGATTTTTTCTGCATTTTGCGCCAGATGCTGTAGATGTGTTTTGGACGGCCGTACACTTCGGCTTTGACGCCCTCTTCTTTCATCGACTTACGCAGCGACCCGACGAATTCGTCTATATAGTGTTCGCGATCGATCCGGCGCTCATGCAGCAGCTTAGCGATACGTTTATATTCCGCCGGATGCAGGTAGCGGAAGCAGTAATCCTCCATCTCCCACTTCAGCTGCCCGATGCCAAGGCGGTTGGCGAGCGGCGCGTAGATATTGGTACATTCTTTCGCGGCGAGGACGCGTTCATCTTCCGGCGCGTCTTTAACCTCGCGCAGATGGGCGATGCGTTCAGCAAGCTTGATGACCACGCAGCGGAAATCATCCACCATCGCCAGCAGCATGCGACGCACATTATCCACCTGCTCGGCAGAGACAGAATCGGTATGAGCGGCTTTCAGCTGGCGAATAGCGGCCATGTCGCGCACGCCGTGGATCAGCGTGACAACCTGGTTATCAATGCTCTCTCGCATCACCTCTTCGCTGACCACGCCCGCATCGGCAAGCGGGAACAGCAGCGCCGCCCGAAGCGTATCGTTATCCATACTGAGCATGGAGAGGATCTCTACCATCTCGACGCCGCGCCACAGCAGCAGTTCCGCATCCGGATGGCCTTTGGTCTGCTGCTCGCAATAACGCCTGGTTTCGGCTAAGCGTTCACATGACTGCTGGTTAGTAATCCCGAGACTTTCAATCCATTTATCGGGCGCAAATTCGCCAGCTTTATTGAGATGTGCACTTCTTACCGCAACCATTGTCCTCTCCTGTCGGGTACTCGCATCAGGACGCTCCTGATTAACCGCTTAAATACGCTCAAAGAGCGCCATCGATTCCAGGTGCCCAGTGTGGGGAAACATGTCGAGCATTGCCAGCCGCCGAATCTGGTAACCCGCGCTTAATAACGCTTCGCTGTCACGCGCAAGCGTGGTGGGGTTACAGGAAACATAGACCACCCGCCGTGGCGCAAGTTTAATAACATGCTGCATCACGCCGGGCGCGCCTGCTCGTGCAGGATCGAGTAATATTTTATCAAACCCCAACGCAGCCCAAGGGTGACGAGTAACATCCTCTTCCAGATTCTCATGAAAGAATGTGACATTTTTCAGTGAATTATGTCGGGCATTATATTCACCTTTCGCCACCAGCGCAGCAACGCCTTCGACACCGACCACGCTTGCTGCGCGCTTTGCCAGCGGCAACGTAAAATTCCCCATGCCGCAAAACAGATCTAATACCCGGTCTGTTGGCTGCACGTCGAGCCAGTCGATAGCGCGGGCGACCATCTGCTGATTCACCGCGTCATTCACCTGGATGAAATCACGCGGGCTAAAGCTTAAGCGTAGCCCGTCTGAATGATACCAGGGAGCTTCATCGCCGGGCGCTTCCAGCGTCTCACTGTCCGGCGCGAGAAACAGCGCCACTCCGGTCGTTTGCGAAAACTGTTCCAACTTTTGCCGGTCGCTGTTTTCAAGCGGATTAAGATGACGCAGCACCATCAGCGGACCGCTATCCGCCAGCACCAGCTCCACATGCCCTAAACGACGAACGGCTTTTAATTCAGACAAACACTGGCGCAAAGGTTCCAGCAATGCTTCAAGTTGGGGCGCTAAAACGGGGCACTGATGAATGTTTACCAGCTCTTTGTCACTCGCTTTGCGAAAACCCATCTGTAAGGTCTGTGATTTCACATGGAAATTCAGGCTTAACCTGGCGCGGCGGCGATAGCCCCAGGGTTGACCGGCAATAATTTCATCGATCTCCCGCGGCGCGTCTCGCGTTCCCATCATTCGCGCTAAAGCATGAGATTTTGCCTGCTGTTGCAGCGCCACGCTTGCATGCTGCTGCTGGCAGCCGCCACAAACGCCAAAATGCCTGCAGCGAGGAGCCACGCGTTCCGGGCTGTCGTTCAGCCGCCGCTTTACCACTGCCTGCGCAAAATTGCGTTTATCGTCAGTGACAGTAACTTCGGCCTGCTCGCCGGGCAGAGCACCCGCGATAAACAGCGCTTTTCCGTTATGACGCGCTACGCCCTGGCCAAACGGATCCAGGTCGTTAACTGTCACGGTTATGATCTGACGAGTCGTAACCCGCCGCTTTGCAGAGTAGAATTGCGCCATAAGTGGAGATGAGCTCTCAAATATTAACTGTTGCCTTAATTGTCCCATATCGGAACCCCATGACCAACTACAGCCTGCGGGCACGCATGATGATCCTGATTCTGGCGCCGACGCTGTTGATCGGTTTGCTGCTCAGTACTTTTTTTGTTGTTCATCGTTACAACGATTTACAGCATCAGCTGGAAGATGCCGGCGCCAGCATCATTGAGCCACTTGCGGTGGCAAGCGAATATGGCATGAGCTTCCACAGCCGCGAATCCATCCGTCAGCTTGTCAGTGTCCTGCACCGTCGCCACTCGAATATTGTGCGGTCTATCTCCATTTTTGATGAAAAAAATAAGCTGTTTGTTACGTCGAATTTTCAGCTTAGCTCTTCGATGCTGCAACTGCCTGACGGGCAGTTGCCCCCGAAAAGTTTAAACGTGTCGCGCAAAGGCGACGTCATTATTCTGCGCACGCCCATTATTTCCGAAAGCTATTCTCCGGATGAATCAGCAGTCACCGAGGCTAAGCCTGCCGGAAATACGCTCGGCTATGTCGCCGTGGAGCTGGATCTTAAATCCGTGCGCCTGCAGCAATATCGGGAAATTTTTATCTCCACGATGATGATGCTGTTCTGCATAGGCATTGCGATGCTGTTCGCTTACCGGCTGATGCGCGATGTCACAGGCCCGATTCGCAATATGGTGAACACCGTTGACCGCATCCGCCGTGGACAGCTTGATAGCCGCGTCGAAGGTTTTATGCTGGGCGAGCTCGATATGCTGAAGAACGGCATTAACTCGATGGCAATGTCGCTCACCGCCTACCACGAAGAGATGCAGCATAATATCGACCAGGCGACGTCCGACCTGCGCGAAACGCTCGAACAGATGGAAATTCAGAACGTGGAGCTGGATTTAGCGAAGAAACGCGCCCAGGAAGCCGCGCGCATCAAGTCTGAGTTTCTGGCCAATATGTCCCACGAACTGCGCACCCCGCTCAACGGCGTCATTGGCTTCACGCGTCTGACCTTAAAAACCGATCTCAATCAGACCCAGCGCGACCATCTGCATACCATTGATCGTTCGGCGAACAATTTGCTGAGCATTATCAATGATGTGCTGGACTTCTCGAAGCTCGAAGCGGGCAAGCTTATTCTTGAAAGCATTCCCTTCCCGCTGCGCAGTACGCTTGATGAAGTGGTGATTTTGCTGGCCCATTCGGCTCACGACAAAGGTCTGGAGCTGACGCTTAATATCAAAAATGACGTGCCGGACAATGTGATTGGCGACCCGCTGCGTCTGCAGCAGGTGATCACAAACCTGGTCGGCAACGCGATTAAATTTACCGAAAGCGGCAATATCGATCTGCTGGTTGAGAAGCGATCGCAGGGCAATAACAAAGTGCAGATCGAGATGCAGATCCACGACACTGGCATCGGCATTCCGGCGCGTGAGCAATCCCGGCTGTTCCAGGCGTTTCGCCAGGCGGATGCCAGTATTTCGCGCCGCCACGGCGGAACCGGTCTCGGCCTCGTCATCACGCAAAAGCTGGTTAACGAGATGGGGGGCGATATCTCCTTCCATAGCCAGCCTAACCGCGGTTCAACCTTCTGGTTCCACGTTAACCTCGATCTAAACCCGAACGCCGTGCTGGACAGGCACTCCAACGAAAACCTTGCCGGAAAGCGTCTCGCCTACGTCGAACAGAACGCCACCGCAGCCCAAAGCACCCTGAATCTGCTAGCCGGTACGCCGTTAACCGTAGTCTACAGCCCGTCATTTACGATGCTGCCCGACGAACACTACGACATTTTGCTTATCGGCATCCCTGTGACCTCTACCGATACGCTGAGTATGGAAAATCCGCAGATGGTGCGGGCGGCCTCCATGACGGACTGCCTGATTCTGGCGCTGCCGTGTCATACCTATGTCAGCGCGGAGTCGCTTAAAAAGCAGGGGGTTACCGCCTGCCTGCTTAAGCCGATAACCTCAACGCGCCTGCTGCCGCTGCTGGCAAACCGAGCGTTCAGCCGGGCGCCCGAGCTTGCCGAAGGCGCGAGCAGCAACAAATTCCCGATGACGGTGATGGCCGTGGACGACAATCCGGCCAACCTGAAGCTGATTGGCGCGTTGCTTGAAGATCATGTCCAGAATGTCGTGCTGTGTGAAAGCGGCCTGCAGGCTATCGATCGCGCCAAACAGATACAGACAGATATTATTCTGATGGATATTCAGATGCCGGACATGGACGGTATCCGCGCCTGCGAGCTGATTCGCCAGCTTCCGCATCATCAGCAAACGCCGATCGTTGCCGTGACGGCACACGCCATGGCGGGACAAAAAGAGAAACTGCTTAGCGCCGGGATGAATGACTATCTTGCCAAGCCTATCGAAGAGCAGAAGCTGCATAATCTGCTGGTACGCTATCAGCCGGGCAGCATCGCGGCCGCACTGCCGGCGCCGCCTGATGCCGTATCGCCAAAGGATAATAAAAACCAGACGCTCGACTGGGCGCTGGCGCTGCATCAGGCTGCAAACAAGCCCGATCTGGCGCGGGATATGCTGCAAATGCTGCTGGCCTTCCTGCCTGAAGTACGTAATACCGTCGAAGAGCAGTTAGTGGGCGAGGAGCCGCCCGGGCTGGTTGATATCATCCATAAGCTGCACGGTAGCTGTAGCTATAGCGGCGTACCGCGGCTGAAAAATCTGTGTCAGCAGCTTGAGCATGAAATGCGCAACGGTGTCCCACCGCAGGAGCTGGAACCCGAGTTGCTTGAACTGCTTGATGAGATGAATAACGTTTCCAGAGCAGCACAGCAGACGTTGAGCCAGGGCGGGTAAAAGCGGCTCCTCTCTACCAGGAATGCGGGCAAACTACTCCTTAGTCATCGCCCGCCACATCACCTCAAAACCTGCCGTTTTGTAGTTCCCGGCCTCGAGAGGTTCACGCGAGGCAAATTCCATGGTGGTTTCGGCCAGCGAGAAAAATATCGCGTCGGCAAAAGCGGATTGCCCGCAGGAGAAAAACTCACTCGTCACGCACGCCTCGGCCAGCTCATGCAGTTCAGGGTAGAGGCGGGCGGCCTTCTGCAGCGTTTCTTCGGTGATTTTGTCGGAAACCGCAAGCTGGCGCATCGCTTTGCTGCCCGCAGGCGAAACCAGTCCCCAGTCAATAAAACCGCTCCACACGGTGCGAACACGCGCTTTTACCGAGGTGCCGGGTTGATAATTTTCCATCATCATTTTGCCCAGGCCAGACTTGAGGTGGAGATAGAGCGCATTGAGCAACTCATCTTTGGTGGCGAAATAGCGAAATAGCGTTCCCTCTGCGACCCCGGCTTTTTTGGCAATGAGCGACGTTGCCGCGCCCAGCCCTGACTCTGCTACCGCCTCTTTTGCCGCTTCGAGAAGCGCTAAACGTTTATCTTCACTTTTTGGACGAGCCACATTTCCTCACAGATCTTGCGATTATCCCCAAAATTAAACCATGTTAGTCCGCGCCTGAGCAACCATGACTAGCGGCCTGCGGAATTTCCATTTTACCGGCATTCGGCTGACAAAAATGTGATTGACGGCGCGCGATCGCTTTCTATAATGAGTGTTCACTCACTCAATGACAAGTTCGTTTTATGACGTCGCATAAGCCTCGTCGCCTCTGGGTTAAATCGCTCATTCTGGTGGTTATCATGTTAGCAGGCAGTATCGCTGGTTTTTCCAGACTCTTCTCCACGATCGAATTTGGCAAATTGCCGGACGGAGAGCGCCTTGCAAGAATTCAGGCTTCGCCAAACTGGCGTGACGGTAAGTTTCATAACGAAACGGCGACGCCGATGTACACCAACGGCAAAAGCTTTTTATCCGTGTTATGGGAATATCTGTTCGTAAAACATAGCGAAACCAAACCTGAACGCGCGCTACCGGTGGTTAATACCGATTTAAAAGCCCTGAAAAGCGATGAGGATGTGGTTATCTGGCTCGGCCACTCCTCATGGTTCATGCAAATCGACAGTCATAAAATTCTAATTGATCCGGTGTTCAGTAGCTACGCCGCGCCCTTTTCCTTTATGAATAAAGCGTTTAACGGCCATTACCCGTGGCAGGCGGCGGATATGCCAGAGATCGATTATCTGATTATCTCCCACGATCACTGGGATCATCTGGATTACGCGACGCTGACGGCGCTAAAACCTAAAGTGAAGCGGATCGTAACGGCGCTCGGCGTTGGATCGCATCTGGAAGCCTGGGGTTTTGCGCCGGAAATTATTCACGAGCTGGACTGGCACGAAAATGTGGCTGTAACGGACGATCTGACTATCCATGCCCTGCCGGCGCGACACTTCTCCGGGCGCGGTTTAACCGCTAACAAAACGCTGTGGGCAAGTTTTATGTTTGCCACTCCTCGCCATAAGATCTTCTACAGCGGAGACAGCGGATATGGCCCACACTTTAAAAATATTGGCGAACAGTTTGGTCCGCTCGATTTAGCTATTCTGGAAAACGGCCAGTACGACCCGGCCTGGCAAAATATCCATATGCTACCGGAGGAAACCGCCGCTGCCGCCGTTGATTTGCACGCAAAGGTGATGTTACCGGGGCACGCCGGACGTTTTTCTATGTCGAATCATACCTGGTACGATCCATGGAAACGCATTGCAGCGGCAAGCAAAGCCAAACTTTACACCCTGCTGACGCCAGAAATGGGAGAAGTGGTGAAAATAAACGATCCGGAACAACAGTTCCTTTCCTGGTGGGAAGCAAAAGCCGATTAACGATCGACACAGTCATAAAAAGGAGGATTTATGTCCATGCCTGCGCACTTTATGGAATCTTTGATCGAATGGAT
>DALYUA010000017.1:0-17920 GCA_031993245.1 Buttiauxella sp.
TGCGGTGCCCTGCTCGCCGGTTTGCTGCGCCAGCGGGGCGCTAAGCGCCAACGCCTGGCTAACGTTGCCTTGTTTAAAGGCCGCCTGCGCGTCGGCAAGCTGCCCGTAGAATCCGGCGTCGGCAGCCTGCTGCTTGCGTTCGGCAGAGTCTGCCCCGCCCTGGCTTGCCGCGCGGTTCAGGTATTGCGCGCCTGCGGCGTAGTCGCCTTTACGCAGGGCAACATAGCCCATCCCCGCCAGCGCATCGGCATCTTCCGGGTTGGTCTGCAATGCCTGTTCAAACTGGCTGCGTGCCGCGTCGGTGTTGCCGCTGTTAAGGGCGTTGAAGCCTTCGCCTTTCGCTGTTCCGCCAATGCTTTTACGGAAATAGTCCTGCACGGCGGTGTCTTTCGGGTGGCGCTGCAAATAAGTTTGGTAGTATTGCTCGTCGCCCGCCTGCGGCCCCAGCCACAGTAACGCCTGACGCAGGGATTTATCCGCCTCCTGGCTGCCGCTCGCCATGCTTTGCAGCAAATCGATGCCTTCGCGGCGCGTACTTTCCTGATAGGTCAGGACCTTACCCAGAGCGACGCGGGCGCTGTTATCCTGTGGATATTGGGTAATTAGCTGGCGTAATCCGCTGACAGCCTGCGGATACAAAGACTGGTCGCCGGCCATCGTCAGATAGTATTCCGGGGCGAGGCTCGGCGGCGGTTGGTCGCCGTTAAACAGCGAGCGCCAGGTTTCCAGCGCTGCCGGAACGTTGCCGCTGCGCGCCTGCTGACGGGCCAGATCCAGCTGCCCACGCGGCACCTGCTGTAGCTGCCGGGCATTGTCCAGCGCCTGTAAATTGCTGTCCTGCGGGGAAACCGACGCCAGTCTTTCACGCCACTGCGCAGCGCCTTTGAGATCGCCTGCCTGCTGCGACCACAGCGCCATCAGATACAACGCCTGAGCATTGTTGGCATCCACCATCAATACTTTTTTCAGCGATTCCATCGCCAGATCGTCGTGAGACTTTTCATGCCAGTAGCTGGCCTGATCGAACAACGCTTTTAACGCTGGATTACTGTTTTCCGCCGCCTGAGCGCCATTAAAGGCCCCCATCGCCAGTCCGCCAAACAGGCAGAGCGTGGAGAGATTGCTGGCGGTTTTATTCTTATAATTCATGTTGCTACCACCCTTACTCACGATCGGATCCCTGTGGGTTAAGACGTTTGCGCGCACGCTGTTTCAACAGCGCGTAGAGGCTCAAACCAATAATCGTTGCGAACAGCAGACCAAAGATCGCCAGCATCGCCGAATGCTGGTTGGCGTACCACACCACCATCATGTACCAGGGCATCTGGCCGCTCGGGAACTGCGGACCAACACGGAAACTGCGCACGCCATTTTCATCAGTGATGATGGCGGCATCGCCACGTATCCCCGCGTTGATGCGTGCCGAACTGAGGTCGCTATGCAGACGGGAAAGCTGCTCGTCGTTGCTGCCAATCGCCATCACCACCAGGCGCGACGGGTTCCACTGCGAGCGGAAGCTCACAAATCCACGCCAGGCTTCATTGGAGGAGAAGTAACGGTCGGCATCTACACCTGACGCGCTCCAGTCACCTTCCAGCCAGCGCTGGACTTTTTCCCACGTTCCAGGTTCGCGCACGCCGAAAACATGTTCATTGCTGGTAAACGAGGATTGAGCCAGTAGCGCGCGGTTAAACGCGCTTTGCTCCAGCGTAGAAACCGCCAGCACGTCGCTTTTGCTAAGATGCAACTGGTTCGCCCCTCCGGAAGGGAGGCCAAACATCACCCGGCTGTTATTTAGTGCGGTGCCGGTGGCATTTCCTGAGCGGGCGGCCAGATCCAGCAGGGTGCTAATTTCAGTCTCACTCGGGTTTTCAGGCAGCAGCAGGACAGTTTGCGAGAAGTCCGCCAGGCGAGTGAACGGGAACGAAGCCCCGACGAAGTAGGAGAGATTCGGCAACAGCGCAAAGTGCTGCGTTTTGCTCAGATCGATCCACGAGTCGTCGTCGATACGGCTCTTGATGTTGTTATTAAGCAGCACGCTGCACGGCGCGTTTTCTTTGGTTTCGATTTTGAAGTAAAGCGCCAGCTGGTTATCACCATAAATCAGGTACGGCTCCAGAGGCATGTGGTAGCTTTCCTGGCGTGCATCGCCGCCCACTTTATGCCACAGCATTTCCAGCGCGCCCTGCTTGTTGACCGGCAGGTTGTGCAGGAAGGTGCCGTTGAAGGTCATCGACAGATAGGAACGATCTTCATCGATCCAGGGTTCTGACGGGAAACGGTAGCCGATTTTCAGCGGGATAGTATCGCCGTCCCACATAAAGAGATCGGGCGCGGCGCGGAACGCCAGACGCAGGGAGTCGTGCCAGATGCCGGTGGCGGTCAGGCTTTGATCTTTGCGCAACAGTTCTCTCAGGCGTACCGGGCGTTCGGTGGAAATCCAGCGCGGCGCATCGTAGGGCTTGCTGACCGGAATGGTCTGTGGTGCAACCGGCACGCTCGAGGTCAGCGCTTTAAACTGGCCACGGGTCAGGTGCCAGGCGGCGCTGCGCAGTTGTCGATCGTTATTCCCAATCACCAGCAACAGCTTGTAGACCGGGTTGCCTGGGTTATCGATGATTTGCAGCATCGCGCCCTGGCTTGCCGGCAGCGTTAAGCCGCCGATGCTCTCGCCCGGCTTGCCGAACAGGATGCCGTTTTTCTCCGGCAGCTTGTCATGGAGCGCATCAAAGAAGACGCCGCGATAATCGGCCTGAATGCCCAGCCATGAGGCGACCTGCGCCGCTGCCCCCACCTGCTCCGGCAAGGTTTTCGCCGGGAAAGCGAAGACCATGGTGGCCGGAGTCATCTGCATTTCGTCAAAGAACGGACGCGGGAAGTGGCTCAAATCAGCCCCGATATTGAGCTGCTGAGCTTCCAGGTCCAGCCGGGTTGTCGGCATGATAGTGACCTGATACTTATCCGACAGGTCTCGCTGACAGAGCAGCGCGTCGCCATCGTTAATCTTGAAGCTAATATTATTGCGCGACACCACCATCGCCGCCGGGATATCCAGCTGGTAGGTGGAGACGTTGCTGTCCGCCGAGCCCAGCGGCACCGTGCCTAACGGCTGGCCGTTGAGCATCAGCTGTAGCGTCGTATTACGCGCCGCCATCGCCGGGGAAACCTTCAGGTTCAGCACCAATTGCGCGTTGGTGACCACCTGGTCCGCCGACAGGGTAAAGTCGATGCCGCCCTGTAGCTGGCCCCCGCTTAGCACCACGCCCCGGGGCTGCCCCATCTGCGCGACGGTAATGCTGCTGACGTTGCCAGGCGTGAAGGCTGAAGGCGTAAGCACGGCAGGTGCAGTATCCGCAGCTGGCGCGGGCTCAATAGTCGGCGGCGGTAAATCCACCGGCAGAACTGATTCCACGGTTGTCGGTTCTTCCGCCATAACCGGTGTCGCCAGGACGCTGAAAGCCAGAAACAGCTGGCAGGCTTTACGGGTCATCCATTTCATACTGCGCTGTCCTCGTTGACGTTATCCATACGGCGGGCCGCTTCCTGGCGTCGGCGACGATTTTCACGGCGTGATTTCCAGGTCAGCCAGAAGAGGTCGAATACGCTGCGGATGATGGTCAACAACGAGCGGAACGGGTTGTCCTGTGGCTTTGGTGGATGGATCCACGCATCGGCACGGGCCAGCACCACGCGCACCAGTTCGCGGCGACGGTCGAGCGGGATCTCATCAAACATCAGGCGGATAGATTTGTCGTCGTTAGCGATAACTTTGACCGGAATGCAGATCGCGCCGGACTGCAACTGCAGCTCAACTTCTTCGATTTCATCGTTCAGATGGCGCTCGTCCACCACCGCGATGCGGCAGCCGCCCATCGACAAATCAAGCGTATGGCTGCGCGAGGAGATGCCGCTGGCGTAGTGGATAACGACCGGTACGCTAACGTCGATACGAATGGTTTTGCGCGTCTGGCGCGTTTCGCGTGCCACGGCAATTGCCGCCAGCAGGAAAATCAGGCTGTATACGCCCCAGCCGACGTTCAGGGCGATAACGCGCGGGTCGACGCCGAAGTAGTCATGGGCGCAAGCACGGACAATCCCGGCAATCACCCCGGCGGCAAGCAGCAGTGCGATGACGATATGCGGACGCACAATGCTGAAATCGAAATAGCCCACGTCCAGCAGAGCGCCTTTATCCGTTACGTTAAACTTGCCGCGTTTCGGGAAAATAAGCGTAATGAGGGTCGGCAGAATCAGGTGGAAAGCCAGCACCAGATCGTAGATTTCGCCCCAGAAGCTGTAGCGGAACCGCCCGTTTAGCCGCGAGTTCAGGTAAATACAGAGGAACAGGTGCGGCAGCATATAGGCGAATATCAGACTTGCCGACGAATGGATGATATTCAGGTTAAACAGCAGATAGGCCAGCGGCGCCGTAAGAAACGCCACACGCGGCAAAGCAAACTGGAAAGAGAGCATGGCGTTGAGATAGCACAGACGCTGCTGCCATTTCAGGCCACGGCCGAATAGCGGGTTATCCAGACGCATGATTTGGGTCATTCCACGCGCCCAGCGGGTACGCTGAATCACATGCAACACCAGGCGTTCGGTGGCAAGGCCTGCCGCCAGAGGGATATCCAGATAAGCGGATTTCCAGCCCAGCCGCTGCATTTTCAGCGCGGTATGGGCATCTTCAGTCACGGTTTCAACGGCAAAACCGCCGATCTCTTCCAGCGCGCTGCGACGGATAACCGCGCAGGAGCCGCAGAAGAACGTCGCGTTCCAGTTGTCGTTGCCGCGCTGAATTTGTCCGTAGAAAAGCTGGCCTTCATTGGGAATATTGCGTCCGACAGAAAGGTTGCGCTCAAACGGATCCGGCGAATAGAAATAGTGCGGCGTCTGCATTAATGCCAGCTTTGGATCAACCAGGAACGCGCCCACGGTCGCCTGCAGGAAGATACGCGTCGCCACATGGTCGCAGTCGAATACGCAAATAAGCTCACCTTTGGTTAGCTTCATGGCGTGGTTGAGGTTACCCGCCTTGGCATGAGAGTGTTCGTTACGCGTGATATAACCCACACCTACCTTTGCGGCAAATACCGCAAATTCACTGCGTTTACCATCATCCAGTAAATAGATTCTGAGTTTATCGGCAGGATAATCAAGGCACTGGGCGGCCAGTACGGTATCGCGCACCACTTCCAGACTTTCGTTATAGGTTGGAATATAAACATCAACGGTTGGCCATTTAGAAGTGTCATCCGGCAACGGCACAATTGTGCGCTTAAGCGGGAAGAGGTTTTGCAGGTAGCTCAACATTATAATTATCCAAATGTAGAGTTCTGCTAAAAATAACCCGATACCGAGTATGGCTTCTATTTCGGAATTAAAGTGCAGCGTTTGCGTTGCGCGAAAATAGATATAGCGCGTGGACATTAAAACCGCCACCACCATCATAACAACGGAAATGCTGTGCTTCTTGCTAAAGCCTGACAGGAACAAAACGCCAATGGTGATTAAACCAAAAATATACTGCTTTTGGCTGTCCATAGGCGTAATAACGATCAGTACCGCTATTGGCGCTAACACCAATAGTAGTAAATAAAAAAGAGCCTTTTTCATAGGGCTTCCTGAAGTGGGATCAGAAATTAGAACTTCTCAGACCGGCGTGTACTGCACCGTCACCAATTTTTATTCCCAGAATGCCCGCCAGGCGTTTGCTCACCAGTTCAATATCAAAAGCGGCAGCTGACGCAGCGCTAAAATCAAATATTGACTGCTGGGAGGCATTGGCTTCAGCGACGCTTTCATCCCGGTTAATAATGCCAAGCAGACGATCGCCGAGACGCTGCTGCATAAAAGCCGTGACGTCACGACTGATATGGCGGCGGCTATCGCTTTGGTTTAACAGGAAATAATATCCAGCCTTGTGGTTTAGCGGCTCGCCGCCCGTCAGCCGGTGGCTTTCGATATGCGGCAGCAGCGACAGCGAGGCGGTATCCGCAAGCAGGGTCACCAGATGCAGATCGGCCAGCTGGGACATCGCCTTTAGCGCGGGATTGGGCCCTGGCGGAAAGTCAGCCAGAATCACCAGGCCGGGATAATTAAGCAGGGCGCTTAATCCGCGCGTCAGGAAGTGGCTGTCGTTGGTAAGACGCTGTTCGAAGTCAAGACGTTGCTCTTCAGTGGCGTCGCCATAGGGCAGCACGAACATATTGCTGCCCGCGGTGAGCACGGACTGGCTCCAGTCGGCAGATTCGCTGGCGCGGGCGACAAAGCCGCGCCCATCGGACAACGGCACGCCAAAGTGCAGCCGCAGCGCGTTTTGTACGTCAAAATCAATGGCCAGCACTTTGCTGCCGGATCGTGCCAGGGCGTAGGCAAGGTTGGCGGTGATCGTCGTTTTTCCAACTCCACCTTTTGGCGAGCAAATACAAACTAACGGCATGAAGCGATCATCTCCAACAGCGGTTGTAATGGGAGGTCTTTTGCAGGATGGTTTGCCGTCGTTGATCCTTTGGCCGCGAACAACTGCTCGAAACGCACGGGCTCAGCTTTTGTCGGCGCAGCAAATGGCTTCGCGAGTTCAGGGGCTGGAACAGGGGCAGGAGCAACAGCCGCAGGAACAAGCTGTTCAAACAGAGAAACCGCTGCGGTTTTCTCTTCCGCCAGCGGCAGCTGTGCGTCTTTTTCTACGGGCACAGCCGCAGCCAGGCCGCCAGGTACAGACTGCTGCACCGCCGTCTTCTCGGCAAAAGCTGCGTTAAATTCGCCGGGCTTCACAGCCTGCGGTACAGGCACCGCGATGCTTCCGGCCTGCGCCAGTACCGAATCGTCATCTTCACCAGCGAGCTGTTTAATAATCGCCCAGTGGCTCGTATTGAGCTGCTGGGTTTGCGCCGACATATCCTTGAAACCAATGGCGCCCGTGCGTGTCTTGTCCTTGAAACGCTGCAAATCATCATAACTTTTCATTTCAATACCATGATTTACAAATAAATATTTTATCCACACACGATTTTATTGTGGCTGGGTGGTGCCTGAAATTAGATACGCTCAATGCCGTCGGCTAAGTCAGAGTTCCTCTGTTTACCTCGCTTTTTCCTTAGCTAAGTAAACTTAAGTATAAAGTAGTAGTGACAAACAGTTAATAGCAAGCTCTTACTGAACATTAAAAGTAAATTTACCCGCTTTAAACTGGTTTAATGGTGCAAGAAAGATACTTTATGGGCCTTATTTCAAGATCACGGTTAACGTTTGATCCAGTGACATTTACCCATAAAAAGGAATGATTATAAAAAACTGATATTTATTTGGGACTTAATCTGGGGGAGAGTGGCAGGCGGAAAGATTGACATACTTTGCCCATTGGCAGTGGGCCAGCGATACTGACAACAGAAATATCAATATGGCAACATGCTTTTGCCATTGATGAACGGGTTTTTAAGGCAGAGCTCGGGAAGTTAGATCCCGGCATGCACTGGGCGCTAGCATCAGGTTACTGCAGAATAAATAATAATTCTGATAGCTCCAATATTCTTTTTAAAAATCAAACACCTTCTAGTAAAGGCAGCTCTGAATGTTCAAGCAAACGCACACATTCGACGACGTTTGCATGGATGCGGAGCCACCGGAATGTCACGATTAATATGGACACCGCAGGCATTAACCGACATACAGCGTTATCGCTTTCTTGCCAATAAAGATCTCACTTCCGCCCGCAATGCCATCAGTGAGATACGCTGCGGAGTAAAAATTCTTAGCCTTCAGCCAGCGTTAGGGCGACCCATCGAAGAGATGAAACCTGAGTTCAGAGAGTGGCCGGTAAGTTTTGGAAATAGCGGATATGTTGTCCTGTACCGCATTGAAATTGATATTGTCCCGATTCTGGCCGTGAGGCATCAAAAGAAAATTGGCTGGTCCACTGAGCGATCGGTATCGCAGTAGATGTCAGAAACTTTACTAACTAACCCTAAAAGAAAACCGACGCTTTCACGTCGGTTTTTTTATCTAATCAGCAAACTAACGAATTTCCCCGTTCTCATCCTGATCGACAGCGAAACAAGCCACCAGTTGACCGCCGTACTCTTTAAGCTGCGGCTGGAGCTGGGTGCAAGGCCCAAAGCGACGGCGGCAGCGGGCGTTGAACGCGCAGCCCGGAGGCGGGTTCAGCGGACTTGGTAACTCGCCGGTGAGCTTGATACGCTCGCGGCGGTCGTCCGGGTTCAGACGCGGCGTTGCGGATAACAGCGCCTGGGTGTACGGATGGCGCGGGTTGGAGAAGATTTGGTCTTTCGTGCCCTTCTCCACGCAGCGGCCGAGGTACATCACCATCACTTCATCAGCGATGTGCTCCACCACGGACAGGTCGTGAGAGATGAACACGTATGACAGCCCCATTTCTTCCTGCAGATCCATCATCAGATTCAGCACCTGCGCGCGCACGGATACGTCCAGCGCCGAGACGGGTTCGTCCGCAATCACCACATCCGGGTCAAGCATCAGACCACGGGCGATGGCGATACGCTGACGCTGGCCGCCGGAGAACATATGCGGATAGCGATCGTAATGTTCGGTTTTCAGGCCGACTTTCGCCATCATCGCCAGCGCTTTTTCACGGCGTTCGGCTTTGCTCAGGCTGCTGTTGATCTGCAGCGGCTCTTCCAGAATTTGCCCCACTTTTTTACGCGGGTTCAGGGAGCCGTACGGGTTCTGGAAGACGATCTGAATTTTCTGGCGGCGCAGCTTTTCAGCCGTGGCGTCTGGCTTAAGCAAATCCTGGCCCTGATAGTACAGCTCGCCGCCGGTCGGGATTTCGATCATCGTCAGCAGGCGGCCGAGAGTAGATTTCCCGCAGCCGGATTCGCCGACTACCGCCAGCGTTTTGCCGCGTTCCAGCGTGAAAGAGACGCCGTCCAGCGCCTTAACAAGGCGTTCCTGACCAAAAATGCCCTTTTTCACCGGGTAGTGTTTTTTCAGGTCGATGGCCTGCAACAGGGGCTGTTGGGTGGTGGCCTTATCGGTAATCATAGGTTGGCCTCCCGGCATCATCGAGTGGGTAGTGACATTTAGACTGGCGGCCGTTATCCACCAGATTCAGCGCCGGCTCATCAACGCGGCACTTATCCGTGGCATACGGGCAGCGCGGATTGAGCAGGCAGCCGTTCGGGCGGTCATACTTGCCCGGCACCACGCCCGGCAGCGACGCCAGCCGTGCTTTATCCTGCGCAAATTCCGGCAGCGCACGCAGCAACGCCTGAGTGTACGGGTGACGCGGCGCGCGGAAGATATCTTTCGCTTCGCCGGTTTCCACCACCTGGCCTGCATACATCACGATAATTTTATGGGCCGCTTCAGCCACCAGCGCAAGGTCATGGGTGATGAGGATCAGCGCCATGTTCTCTTTTTGCTGTAGTTCCAGCAACAGCTCGATGATCTGCGCCTGAATGGTTACATCCAGCGCGGTTGTTGGTTCGTCGGCAATCAGCAGCTTAGGACGACAGGCAATCGCCATCGCGATCATCACACGCTGACTCATCCCACCGGAAAGCTGGTGCGGATAGACGTCCAGACGCGAAGCCGGATCGGGTATGCCCACCAGGTTCAGCAGGTCGATCGCGCGCTGAAGACGAGTTTTCTTATTGCCGCCCTGATGCACTTTAATAGCTTCCATAATCTGGAAACCGACGGTGTAGCAAGGGTTGAGGCTGGTCATCGGGTCCTGGAAGATCATTGCCACTTCGGCACCCACCAGATTGCGACGTTCTTTCTCAGAAATCTTTTGCAGGTCCTGACCGTTGAACTCCAGTTTATCCGCCATCACGCGGCCTGGATAATCGATCAGCCCCATAATCGCCAGCGAACTGACGGATTTACCGGAACCGGACTCACCGACGATACCGACGACTTCACCCTGTTTAACGCTGTAACTTATGCGGTCTACGGCACGGAACGGTGTCCCTTCGTCGCCGAAGTGCACCGATAATTTATCTACATTCAATAACGCCATCTCGAACCTCTTACTGCTTCAGTTTAGGATCGAGCGCGTCACGCAGCCCGTCACCCATCAGGTTAAATGCCAGCACCGTCAGCAGGATTGCGACACCCGGGAAGGTGACAACCCACCAGGCACTTTGCGCGAACTGCAACACGTCGGAGAGCATGGTGCCCCATTCCGGTGTTGGCGGCTGCGCACCCATGCCAAGGAAGCCAAGAGCGGCCATATCGAGAATGGCGTTCGAGAAGCCAAGAGAGGCCTGCACGATAAGCGGTGCGAGGCAGTTCGGTAAAATATTGATGAACATCTGGCGCATTGGGCTTGCGCCCGCCACGCGGGAAGCGGTCACGTAGTCGCGGTTAACTTCCACCAGCACCGCACCACGCGTGAGTCGCACATAGTGCGGCAGCGCAACGAAGGTCAGAGCAAGCGAGGCGTTAACAATCGACGGGCCGAAGATAGCCACCAGCACCAGCGCCAGCAGCAGGCTTGGCAGCGCCAGCATGATATCGACAACGCGCATAATGATATTGTCGATAAGGCCGCCGAAGTAACCGGCTACCAGACCAAGCACCACGCCCATAATCAGCGACAGCACAACGACCAGGCAACCCACCAGCAGCGACAGGCGCGCGCCGTACATCAGACGAGCCATAATATCGCGGCCTACGTCATCGGTGCCAAGCAGGAATTGCCAGCTACCGCCTTCCTGCCAGACCGGCGGATGCAGCAGCGCATCGCGGAACTGTTCAGCCGGGCCGTGCGGCGCGAGGACGTTGGCGAAAATGGCGATCAGAATCATCACCGTGACATACACCAGGCCGACAACCGCGCCTTTGTTACGTTTGAAGTAGTGCCAGAACTCCTGGAACGGCGTCATTGGCTTCGGCGCCGCCACTACTTTACTTTCAGTTAATTGCGTCATGATGGCCCCTTATTTCTTATGGCGTATACGCGGGTTCACCACGCCGTACAGTAAGTCGACGAGCAGGTTAACGAGGATAATCATCGTCGCCACCAGCAATACGCCGCCCTGCACTACCGGGTAGTCACGACGCTGAAGCGCGTCGATAAGCCAGCGGCCCAGGCCCGGCCAGGAGAAGATGGTTTCCGTCAGGATCGCACCGGCAAGCAGCGTACCGACCTGCAAACCGATAACGGTCACCACTGGCAACATGGCGTTGCGCAGGGCATGAACCACGATAACGCGCATACGGGTCAGGCCTTTAGCACGCGCGGTTCGGATGTAGTCCTCCCCAAGCACCTCAAGCATTGCAGAACGGGTCATACGCACGATAACCGCCAGCGGAATGGTGCCGAGCACCACGGCAGGCAGGACCATATGGGCAAGCGCGTCGATAAAGTTGCCCTCTTCGCCCCAGATAGCGGTATCTATCAGCATAAAGCCGGTAAGCGGCATGGTGTCATCAAGGAACACCGTATCGCTGACGCGCCCGGAAACCGGGGTCAGGTTCCAGTACACCGAAACCAGCATGATCAGCATCATGCCCCACCAGAAGATAGGCATTGAGTAGCCTGTCAGCGCCAGGCCAACGGAGGTGTGATCGAAGATAGAACCGCGTTTAACGGCGGCCAGCACGCCAACCGGGATACCCACGGCAACGGCGAAAATCATGGCGCACACGCCGAGTTCCATCGTCGCTTTAAAGCGAGGCACGAACTCGTCCCACACAGGGAGGCGGCTTTTTAACGAAATGCCTAAATCGCCGTGCATTACGCCCCAGATGTAATGGAGGTACTGCTGCCACATCGGCTTGTCGAGGCCGAGTTCAGCCAGCAACTGGGCATGACGTTCAGGAGAGATACCACGCTCGCCAGCCATGATCATCACCGGGTCACCGGGGATCATATGCACGAAGGCGAAGGTAAGTAGGGTAATACCGATAAACGTGGGGATAACTAGCCCCAGACGTCGGAGGATGAACTGCAACATATCCCGGATTCTCTGTAATGACTGAAGGCCCTGCGGCACTCAGTCTGTATTGCTCACAAATCATTCCCCTCTCCCGGGCAGGGAGAGGGAATAAAGCACTTTGCTTTTATTATTCGACAGACACGTTCTCGAAGTGGTGTTTGCCTAATGGATCAACCACATAGCCTTTAACTTCTTTACGCACAGGCTCGTATACGGTGGAGTGAGCGATGATCAGCGCCGGAGCCTGGTCATGCATCACTACCTGAGCCTGTTTGTACAGCTCGATACGTTTGTTGTGGTCTTCTGCCGCACGCGCAGGCTGGATCAGGTCTTCAAACGGCTTGTAGCACCAGCGAGAGTAGTTAGAGCCATCTTTCGCCGCATCACAGCTAAACAGCGTGGCGAAGAAGTTGTCCGGATCCCCATTGTCCCCGGTCCAGCCCATCATCACGGTCTGGTGTTCGCCAGCTTTGGCGCGCTTCAGATACTCGCCCCACTCGTAGGTAACGATTTTGGCGGTCACGCCGACTTTCGCCCAGTCAGCCTGAATCATCTCCGCCATGCGGCGAGCGTTCGGGTTGTAAGGACGCTGAACAGGCATTGCCCACAGGTCAACGGTGAAGCCTTTATCCTGGCCCGCTTCTTTCAGCAGCGCTTTCGCTTTCTCAGGATCGTAGGTGTAATCCTTCACCTCATCGTTGTAGCCCCACATAGTTGGTGGGATCAGGTTTTTAGCAGCAGTGCCCGCGCCCTGATAAACAGCCTTGATGATCGCTTCTTTGTTCACCGCGTAAGTCAGCGCCTGACGCACTTTCACATCATCAAACGGTTTCTTCTCGGTGTTGAAGGAAAGGTAACCCACGTTCAGGCCAGCCTGTTCCATCAGGTTGATGTTTTTATCCTGCTTCATACGAGCGATGTCGGCCGGGTTCGGATACGGCATAACCTGACATTCGTTCTTCTGCAGTTTGGCGTAGCGCACGGAGGCGTCAGGCGTGATGGAGAAGACCAGACGGTCGATCTGCGGCTTGGTGCCCCAGAAGCCAGGGAAGGCTTTGTACAGAATGCGGGAGTCTTTCTGGTATTGCAGCAGCTGGAACGGACCGGTACCGATTGGGTTGAGGTCGATTTTCTCCGGCGTGCCGGCTTTCAGCATATTGTCCGCATACTCTTTGGACATGATGGAGGCAAAGTCCATCGCCATATCAGCAAGGAACGGCGCTTCCGGACGGGTCAGCACGAACTGAACGGTTTTGTCGTCCACTTTTTTGATTTCGCTGATAAGGTCCGGCAGGCCCATGCCTTCGAAGTATTCATAGCTGCCGCCAGATACTTTGTGGTACGGGTTTTGTGCGTTTTTCTGACGGTCAAAAGAGAACACGACATCGTCGGCGTTGAAATCACGCGTTGGTTTGAAATCTTTATTGTCCTGCCACTTCACGCCCTGACGCAGGTGGAAGGTATAGGTTTTGCCGTCTTCACTTACTTCCCATTTTTCAGCAAGGCCGGGAATAATTTCTGTGGTGCCGGTTTTGAATTCGACCAGACGGTTATAGATCGGCACTGAGCTGGCGTCGTAAGTTGTACCGGAAGTGAACAGTTGAGGGTTAAAACCTTCAGGCGATCCTTCTGAACAATAAACCAGGGTCTTAGCCTGAACGCTGGCTGCAACGGTCAAAGCTACCAGGCTCAGACCAAACTTCAGCATCCCTGACTTCTTCAAGGAAATACTCATTCTTCTGCTCCAATGTGAGATGTGTTGTTTTTATCCGTTAGACCTTTGTTATTTGAGTGCGGTCTGTCCGGTATGCCCGCGGGCGTTGGTGAGGCCAGGGGTTCCTTTCGTCAGGCTAGCTGTGTGGTAGTGCGGACTGTCCATAAATTGCCCCTCACGCCCTACAATCTGTCAATAGATCGTTAAAACGTCAATACAGGTGTCGGGGATTTACAACCGGGGTGAGAAACAGTGAACAAAGTTAAAAAAAAGCCGGGGAGTACATTTCCAGCAGGGAAAATTATGCTACAGGCTTGTTACCAGAATATTAAACTGCCTAATTTGCAACCTATAGCGGTAATCTGTTGCGCGATTTTTGAAAAATTTCTTGCCGAATGATGATTATATGAACGATTTATTTTGTGATCTGTATCTCTTACAGCGAATCGTGCTGGAAGCAAACATAAGCAATGGTGCAAAAAACCACGATTTTTCATAACAAAATACAATGGAATATGTCACAAAATCATATAAAAACGCGCGTTGGACGATGAAGCGGGGATTTTCAGAAGAGAAGGATATTTTGTAAGACGGATAAGCAACGCGCCATCCGCCATTGTTCGTAATAATGGTTGGATGGCGCTGGCGCTTATCCAACCTACGGCTTCATAAACTCCGGATGCAAAAAGGCCAGCTCAAAGAGCTGGCCTTTTCTGAATGTGGTCGGCGAGAGAGGATTCGAACCTCCGACCCACTGGTCCCAAACCAGTTGCGCTACCAAGCTGCGCTACTCGCCGAATGCGGAGCGCATATTACTGCGCACCGTTTTAGTCGTCAATCCCTTAACTTAAAAATCCATATCGTTTGGCTTAAAAGCAAGCGCTTGTAGAGCAAATGTTACTGCGCGGCCTTCTGCGGAACGTGGCACCAGTCGTTGTTCTCATTAATCCCGCCGTCTGGCGAGGTATAACCGAGGCAACCCATAATAGTGTCATACAGCTCTACATGACGATGCGGTATTTTCATGGCCGCCTGCTCTTTCATATGTTCGAAAGAACGAGCGCGATCCGGGTCTGAAAGATATTTATCAGATGCCCAGACCAGCAGCGGCACGCGGAACTGCTCCGGCGGAGCCATATTACGCGGCGTACCGTGCAGGTGCTTATGCTCGCTGATTGATTCACCGTGATCCGAGGCATAGAAGATAATCGCACGCTTATCGCGTAGCTGATTAATCACATCCGTGATAACCGTATCCGTGTACAGCACGGAGTTATCAAAGGCGTTAATCAACTGCTCTTTACTGCACTCTTTATCGATACTCACGCACTCTGGCGCCCATTTCGCAAAGCTGCGCGGATAGCGCTGCACGTAAGAGAAGTGCGAGCCTTTGGTATGCAGAATCACCAGATGCTTGCCTTTCGGATGCTCGTCAATAGAACGTTTCATCTCTTCAACCAGCAGCATATCATCAACCTGTTTCCCGCTGTTACGCGGTTCAGCGGCGATCTGCTCGCGGTAGGAGAAGTTATCCGCCATGGTATTGCCATAGAACCAGACTTCACTTTGCATGGCGTACAGGCTGGAGGAGAAGCCCAGTTGCTTGAGAACGGCAAAGACGTTCTGCTCTTTTAAGGTACGCTGCGGGTTATCTTCCACCCCGCCTTCACGCACGAACATACAGCGCAGCGAGAGTTTGGTGGCGGTATCGCACGACTCACCGCGGAACGCGACCAGGTTTTTCTCCTGGGCAAGCTTCGGCGTGGTATCGCGTTCATAACCCAGAATCCCCATGTGGTCCCAGCGCGTGGTTTCACCGATGATAAATACCATGTAGGTGTCGTCGATGTCTTTTGGCGCCACGTAGGTAAATTTCTTCACCGGGTTCATCAGCGAACTGTTATCGCTGGATTCATCCACCTGTGCCCAGGCGAACAGGCCGAGCGCTGAGATCCAGTTCGATGGCAGGTAGGAGTTAGCCACCACGCCGCCGTAGCTTGGCATATCGACCGTCGAGCGTTTTTCGATACGGTTTTGCTGTTTATCGAGATAACGCAGCGGCGCCCAAACCATCAGGCCGGCCAGCAGGACAATCGCCACGCTCTTTACGCGATGCCCACGGGTTTGCAGCTGTTTGAGCAACGTGTAGCGGCAGGAGTTACTCCATACCAACACCAACGGAATAGCGCTAACCAGCACCATCCACAAAACAAAGTGATAGCCGACAATTTCTTTGGATAAATCGATATCCGTGGTCATCACCGAAGCGATAATGCCGTAGCCAATCACTACGTTGAGGAAAGTCATGTAATAGCTGGCGCCGACGGAACACAGCACAATAAATGTGGTGAGGATCCGCCAGACTAAACGCCCGAACAGCGAAAGCACGCGCAGCAAGAAGAAGGTGACTAATACCGTGGCACACACTTCTGCCACAGCGGCAAACGCTTTCCATGCGTTGAAGTCATGCGCTAATCCATCAAAGCGGTGGTAAAAAACCGAGATGTTTAAAAACAGGCCGATGTATACCGCTAACAGAAAACATAACTTCTGCTGGGTCATCGATTTAATGTAATTCATTCAGGGTGTCCTGGCGCAAAAAGAAGACGTATAAAACGTTACTCAGACCGTTAAAGATTGAGGGAGTTCTGAGAAAGAAAGCGTTGCAAGGGAATCGGGAGGATTCTCAGACCGTGAATCACAGGCCTGGCGCGGGTTAGTAGAGCACAGAGGTAAAAAAAAGTATCGCCCAAAAATGTGATCCTTCCGTTTATTTACATAATACGGTCAGGATTCACAAGGAATAATGCCGCCGTACAGGGTTACGGCGGCAGGTTTTAGGCAGCTAATGAAGCACTATCAGGCATGGGCATGTTCGTGCTGCATTGTTTCACGCGCTGGCTGACGAATCGTGGTAGAAAGCGCCAGGGACAAAATCAGCAGGGCGAAGATCACGCAGAAGGTCACATAGAACCCGCCAAACAGCGAGGCGATAATCGAGCCGCAGATGCTGCCGATGCCGAAGCCCAGATAAATCACGCCGTAGTTTTTGGTCAGGTTGTTCAGGCCAAAGAACTCGCTTACCAAAGATGGGTATACGGTGATAGTGCCGCCAAAGTTAAAGGCCACGCAGGCGATCGCCGCAAAGAATGTCGCTTCATTAAGCGGGGCAAACAGCAGGGCCGCCATTCCCACCAGGGAAATAACCTGGCCGAGCGTAATCACGCGGATGCGGGCTATTTTGTCGGACAGAATGCCGAGCACCAGACGGCCACTCAGGTTAGCAATCGCAATCACCGTGACGGCGTTCGCCGCAGTTTCAGCGCTTAGGTGCACCATGCCCTGCGCGATATCTTTCGCTACGCCAATCACATACAGGCCGCTCATGCAGGCGGTCAGAAACATCACTGCCAGCATCCAGTACTGCGGTTTACGCATGGATTCTGCCAGCGTGTAATCTTTTTCAGTCACGCCGTTAACGGTTTGCGCTTCGTGGATCGGCGCATCTTTCATCAGCGAGGCGCCGAACAGAATCATTACCATCGCCAGCGCACCCCAGATCATAAAGGTATTTTCCAGGCCGTAGGTCGTCAGCAGATGCGTATCGATATATTTGAAACCGAGGCTGCCCAGGCCATAAGAGCCAATCGCAAAAGCGGAAATCAACCCTTTGCGCTCCGGGAACCATTTTACGCAGTTAGAAAGCGTCAGCAGGTAGCCTGCACCATCCGCAAGCCCTACCAGCACGCCCGCGCTCAGCCACAGCATCATTAAATTATTTGAATGGGCCGTCAGGAAGAAGCCGACGCCCAGCAGCACGCCCGCCGCCATCGTCACCTTACGGACCCCAAAGCGTTCCTGTAATTTACCGGCAACGGAAGAAGAAATAGCGAGGCCGAGGCTTAGCAAACCGAAGGAGAACGCCACCTGGCTGATGGGCTCGTCGAGCTTTTCGGATAACGCGCTGTTAAACAGGCTCCAGGTATAAACGGAACCCAGGGCGAACTGGGTAATAATCGTCCCGATAAGGGTTAACCAACGTGTGCGGTTGTATTGAGCGGTATTCATGGCAGATGTCCTGCAAATCTGAGGGAAGTTATCTGCCGCCTAAGATAACGAAGCGCATTTTATTCCAGGAGAAAAAGGCATGAAGTGCATGCAGGACGGAATGAAATGCCTCTCAGGGGGAATGAACGGCCTGAAACAGAGGCGCTGAGCGATAAATGTAAGTAACCACTATCAATACAACCCCCGCCATCTCTGTATATAAAATGTTAAA
>DALYUA010000018.1:0-17853 GCA_031993245.1 Buttiauxella sp.
GCCGTAAATCTTCTGCAAGCCGCTCCTCTTCCGCAAGGCTCAGACTTTCCTCGTTATCGCTTAAATCCAGTAGCGAGGTAAAGGTGGTGCGATCGTGATACAGGCCGTTGCTCTGCGTGCGGAAATTGGCGATAAACGGCAGCCAGACTAAGGGATACTCCAGCCCTTTAGACTTGTGGATAGTGACCACCTGCACCAGATGTTTATCGCTTTCAAGACGCAGCTGCTGGCTGGAAGCGTTGCTGTCAGGCTGCGCAATCTGCTGCGCAAGCCAGCGAACTAACGCAAATTCGCTATCCGCCTGCGATGCGGCCTCCTGTAACAGCTCGCTGATGTGTAAAATATCCGTCAGACGTCTTTCGCCGCCGGGCGTCGCCAGCAGGTTTTCCGCAACCTGGCGTGCCGTCATTAAAGTACGCAGCATCGGCATAACGCCCCGACGGAGCCAGATTTGCCGATAGCCGGTAAACTCTTCCACCAGCCGATCCCATGCCTCTTCGTCTTCGTTGAGCGCTTCAATACGCCGCGCATCCAGTCCTAAAGCACTGGTTGCCATTGCGCTGCGTAGCGTCGATTCTATTTCGGGTGCCAGCACCGCCTGCAAAATCCACAGCAGTTCACGAGCTTCCGGCGTGGCAAATACGGAATCGCGGTTTGAAAGATAAACCGAAGGGATATTTAGCGCGCTTAGCGCTTCGCGGACTATTGTCGCCTCATTCCTGCTGCGCACCAGGATCGTGATATCGGATGCCTGCACCGGGCGAGATTTGTCGCCTTCCCACAGCAGCGCGTCGCCGCGAAGCCCGGCGGTTAGCCAGTCACAAATCTGCTGCGCGCACTGCACTGCCATGCTTTGTTGGTAATCACTCACACCGCAGCCGTCGCCCGGCTGTAACCATAGCGACATAGCGGCCAGCGTCTCGCCGCGAACGGTAAAGCGCAGGCCGCTATTTTTAGGCGCGGGTTTTACCGATAAGAAAGGTATCTGGCGGAATAAAAAGGGATTTTCAACTTGGCTAAATAACGTGTTTACGCTGGCTATCATTGAAGGAGACGAGCGCCAGTTTGTGTCCAGCGTATAAAGGTCGCTTATCTCGTGGCGCGCTTTAATGTAGGTGAAAATATCCGCGCCGCGGAAAGCGTAAATTGCCTGCTTGGGATCGCCAATCAACAGCAACGCGGTTTCCGGCTGCTTAAGGTAAAGCCTGTGGAAAATCCGGTACTGCTGGGGATCGGTATCCTGGAATTCATCGATCATTGCCGCCGGGAAGCGGGCCCGAATCGCCTCGGCCAGGGCGTCACCGCCCGGTTGACGCAGGGCCTCATCAAGACGACTAAGCATATCGTCAAAACCCAGCTCACCGCGGCGGTGTTTTTCCTGCTGCACGATATAGCGAATCTCTGCCATCGCACGAGCGATAACCAGATCGCGAAGCGTGAGTGGCTCCGCCAGCAGTGCCGCAATTTCGCTGAAAACGGGATGGCGTGGCGGCTCGCCCTTTTTGGTTTTCTCATCAAGCGTCGCTTGCGAAAAACGGCTTAACGCATCCGGCAATTGATAGCTGGTTGTTGCTGTCTGCGCCCACTCGCCAACGATGTTAAGCCAGTTGGGCAGGTTCTTGCTGCTGTAGCTGCGCCTGTCGACGCCGGACTGGTCGATAATGGCCGCAATCTCTTCTGCGGCAGCCTGCCAGTGCGCCTTCACGGCATCAATAGCAGCAACGATCTTTTCATGGCGCGCTATCAAAGTTTCATTATCTGCCGGAGGCTTTTTCAACGCCGGCTGTTCGCCCTGTAACCAACTGTTGATATCACGCAGCAAATCCTCAGGGCCGGTCCATTGTTCGCTCATCGCCTGCGCCACCGGCCTTGGCAGCGGGTAACAGTGACGACGCCAGAAGTCAGCGCAGGCGTGACGACGCAGCAGCGATTCATCTTCAATAAGCTGATGCTCAAACAACATGCCTGACTCAAAGGCATTCAGGCTGAGCATTCGCTGGCAAAAGCCGTGAATGGTGAAAATAGCGGCCTCGTCCATCTGCTGTTCTGCCAGACGTAAAATTTGCGCCGCCTGATGCCTGTCGGGGATTTGCGCCAGCAGACGTGCAAGAAGAGGATTGTCGGTACGGTTGCGCACGCAGGCGATGAACAACTCATGAATATTGGCGCGAATACGGCCACGCAGTTCTTCCGTGGCCGCTTCGGTAAAGGTTACAACCAGCAGCTCTTCGACGCCAAGCGGGCGAGGAAAAGCGGCGTTTTCCCCAAGCCCCAACAGCAGTCGTAAATACAGTGCCGCGATGGTGAAGGTTTTTCCGGTACCGGCAGAAGCTTCAATCAGCCGCTCGCCGATGAGCGGCAAGCTTAGTGGATCAAGGGGCTGAACGGTTCCGGTCATTATCTCTCACTTTGTTTAGTCTCTGTCAGCGGCAACGATTGTTGCAGACCGCTGACCCCCTCCCAGGTTTTCCACCCTTCAGGCGAGGCATATTCCACCTTGCCGTTATGGCTGCCGGAAATCTGCGACAGTATCGCCGCACCCTGAGGTGCAACCACGGCCTGATGGAAGAAATCCGCAAGCTTAAGCGGGGTCAGCTTTTTAATTTCGGCGACTACTTTATCACGCGAATCAAAGGCCAGGTTTCCCCTGTCGAAATCTTTGCTTAGTTGCGAAGCTTCCTGAGACAAAGTCTGCGGCGCCTGCATCATTTCGCTGATGACGCCCTGCTGTATCTGGGCAAAATCTTCAGGGCTCATGGCGCGCAGCTTTTGTTCTGCGGTCAGATAAAAAGCCTTGAAGCGTTCATAGAGATATGCCGGTTGCTTATCGCTACTTTGCAGCAGGAAACCGACGCCCCACTGGCGCCCGACGGACATCGGGAAGGCGAATACTGCATAACCAAGCTGTTCCTGGGTACGCAACTGGTTGTAGAACCAGGGTTGAATGATTTGCCCGAGCATTGAGCTATAGGCCGTACTGACCGCCTCGTCGTAACCTTCAGGCACGTATACCGCCGCCAGAGCAGAGTCTGTGCTATTGCCGGCTTTTTCAAATATCGCAAGCGTCTGTTTATCGACCAGTACGTCTTTATTGCGGCACCACTCGCTACCTTTGGTAGCCAACTGACTTTGAACCCGATGCGCCAGCGCTTTAGCCCGATCCGCAGGCATGTTACCTAATACCAGGAATTCAGGCTTAGCATTATTTTTTAAAGTATCGCGATAGGCAAGCACCTCTTGCAAGGTTATTTCCGGCAGCAGGGCCCGGCGCGCTTCCCGCTGGAAATAAGGGACCTGAGAGAGCATCTGGACAGGCATAATAGCCTGATCGTAGGCTTTACCTTTATCCGCCGAATCCATCATTTGCGCATACCAGGACTTCGCCTGATCGAGCTGCTCCTGGGTTGGGGTGTAAGAGAAATACCCTTTTAACAACGCTTCAAACAGTTGCGGCAGGCGTTGCGTATAACCGTTGGCATTGACCATTAATCCGCTGTTCGCATTGGTGGAGAAACTAATGCCGCCGATGGCCGCCTGATTACTTAATTCATCCAGCGCAATACCAGCCAGATAATCGTTTATCGCGAACAGAACCTGATTTTTCGCGCTGTTCATTGCCTGTGGGTTACGCAGCACCATCGTCACGTCGGCTTTTGGCTCAAGTCCGAAATATTTGCTTGGCATATAGAGCACGCGCAGGCCCGGCTCTTTGACCAGCAATGCCGGATGAGCATAGGTTTTTTCCGGTTTGATAAGCGTGAAATCATCCGGAATGTAGGGGTTCAGCTGCGGCAGGGTCAGACTGATGGCCGCGGCTTTCTGCTGCCAGTCGCTGAAAGTCTGTTCACTGATTTTGTCGACCTGATACGGGGCATCAACAAAGTAAGCGGTTTTGTTATGCGGCTCTTTCGGGCTGATATACCAGACGCGCGCGTTTTGCGGCGTCATCATCTCCAGACGTGCTTTGATAGCGGCGGGATCGTAGCGATCGGCGATATTTACCGCGTCCAGGGTATGCTCAACCGGAACACGCAGCATGGTATCTGCTAACCACTCAACGTAATCCATATCGCGGTTGATGGAGGGATAACGGAAATCCAGATCCAGCACGTGTGCCAGTTCATCGAAGTAGCGTTTATCGACTCCGTTCTGACGCAGGTTATTCAGATAGCTGAAGATGGCAGCAACCACCTCATCACGCTGGGCCAGACCTTTATCGGTTAAGGAGACGGAAATCGCAAACACCCCGCTGTTGCCGTTAATTAACGGATCGGAATCAGCGCGGATGCTGTCTGCCAGCCCCTGCTTTTGCAGCCAGTCTGACAAGGTGTTTTCGCTGCGATTGCCTATCAGATAGCCAATCAGCTCATCGGTTTTGCTGCGGAATTTGTCACTGTTGTTTTCGATCCGGAATTCAACGCGCAGCACTTTGCGCGGCAGCGCAGGTACATAGTGGATAATGATGCCCTTCTGAGCGTCCGTTACCACAGGCGCGGTGATAACCGGCTTCTCAATATTTTTATCAGGTACGCGTCCGTAGGTATCCACAGCGATTTTTGCCAACTCAGGCAATGGCTTATTGCTGTAGATAACGGCCTTCATCAGATTGGCGGAATAGTACTGGTTGCGAAACGCCACCAGCGCATCCAGCAATTTGCTGCCCGGCTTATCGCGCAACGTTTCGAGATTGCCACCTGAAAAACGCGAGCCGGGGTGCGCCGGATTGAGCGTTTCGGCGCTGACCTGCGCCATGCGCATCCCGTCACGGGCGCGCGCCAGCGTTAACTCTGCGTTAACCGCATTACGCTCGCGGTCGGCATATTCCGGAGCCAGATTAGGTTCAGCGATGGCATCGGCCAGGCGGTCGACCGCACCCGCCAGCGCATCGTTTTCAACTTCCATATAAAACGCGGTGCGGTAAGTCGCGGTACTGGCGTTATGGCTGCCGCCGTGCTTTTTAAGGAACTCGGAGAGGCTGTCCGGCTGTGGGTATTTTTTTGAGCCCATCAGCGTCATATGTTCGAGATAGTGAGCAAGGCCCAGATGATCGTCAGGGTCTTCAAGCGATCCGACAGGCACAACCAGCGCAGACAAGGATTTCACCGCCTGCGGGTCGGAAACCAGCAGGACCGTCATATTGTTATCCAGACGCACTGCCTGATACTGGCGATTATCCTTATCGCTTTTACGGATGGTTTCCTGGAGGGGCTGCCAGCCCGTATCTGCCTGACTTAATGGCGCCCAAAGAGCAGCTAACAAGAAAAGCGGTTTGAACCAGGTGCTGCATTTAGGCATTCACGAACCTCATTATCACGAAACTTCCTAACCTACTCATCATTAACAACTTTTAACTTATTCCGCTATCGTTGTTGTTACTTTTTTCGCCGGCCCTGAGCAAGTGGCGCATCATAGATGAACTTGCCGGGCCGTGCAATTTTTATACAGCTATTCAGGGCGATTGAATCGGAACAGCGGCAGCAGGTACCGTTCAGCCTCACGTATAATGGCTTCGTAATAGTCATTATCCAGGGTGCGATATAAGCGCTGCAGCCAGATATCAGCGCCTTCGCCTTCCACCATCAGGTTACCTTCCCATACTGCCAACAGCTTGTTTTTGGCTTTCTGCTGCGTTTGTTCATCCCATAAAATGGCATCAAATGCCGGGTCATAACAGGCTTTTATCCAGGCTCCACCACTATTTGGTAGCAGCAGGAGCGGCTGGTTTAATCCTTCCCGATAACCTTCAATAAGTTGCAGCAAATAGCTTTTTGCCTGCTCAACCTCAAGCGACGGGAAATGCCATGCAGAAGATTTTCGGCCGTACATTCGACTGCTGCCCTCTCCCCCCGTTGCACACCAGACAACGTGCTCCACCCACAGTTGCAGACCGTGGGCGACATTCAGAACGGAAGGACGCCAGCGCAGTAAACCGTCGGGCTGAACATCCGACAACCACCCTACCAGTCTTGTTCCCGCAAGCGTTAAATCGACCTCAACGCTTGCGCCGTTTTGCCGCTCAGCTATCACTTTTTCTGACAGCGCTTCCATTTCCGTTAACTGGTTTTCCCATGCAATTTCACCAAACGCCCCGTACGGCAGAGCACCGGCGGCACGATAACGGCGGAAAAGCAGCTGCGGATCGCCGCCAGCAATCAGGGTATTAAGCAGCTGCTGATTCATCTGGAAACGTTCGAGGCTATCTAACGCAAAGGGTTCAGCATCCGGCAGCTCTGTCTTTTCCAGCCAGAAGTTAATTCCCAGCCTCATCTGGAAGAAGGCGCGCACCGGATGTCGCCAGAATCGCTGCAGCTGCTCTAACGTAATCTCTTCCGGGGGTTTGTCCTGCAACCGCTGAATAAATGGCGCATGGACCTCACCTTGCTCGCAGGCCGCAGGAAGCCATTCGCTGGCGTAGCTTTGCCCGTGGGAGACGGGAATAAAATTGCCTGCGTCAAACGGGGTGCGGCAGTGTTGATGGATGAGATGCGCTTTTACCCCTTCTGCACTTTCATCGCAGGTACGCGAGGAATCTTGCGGCAGGCAGTGGCTTTGAGCTATGTAGTTCAGCAACTCCTCAACCAGTACGGAGGGATAACGCTTACTGTTATCCTGGATAGAACGCCCGATATAGCTGATATAAAAACGTTGCTGGGCCGAATTTAAGGCTTCCAGAAACAGGTAGCGGTCGTCGTCGCGGCGGCTGCGGTCACCGCGCTGTGTTTTTTGGCTCATCAGGTCGAAGCCAAGCGGCGCCAGCGTGCGTGGATAAACGCCATCGTTCATGCCCAGCAGGCAAACAACCTTGAACGGAATAGAGCGCATCGGCATCAGGGTGCAGAAGTTTACCGGGCCGGCGAGAAAACGCGGGCTGATACGTTCCTGATCGAGCCGCTGCGCCAGTTCGTCATGCAATAACCTGAGCGGGACGGGTTGCTGATACTGCGCATCCAGGCCATGTTTAAGCATCTCCTGCCATTGGACTTCGATAAGCGCCAACGCCGCTTCGGTGTCCTGATCCGGCAGGAAGAAACACTCAAGCATTTCGCGGCACACCGGCACCCATTCAGAGAGCGGCCTTTCAGCGCAAAGCGCCTGTCGCCAGCGGTTAAGCTGCATCAGCAGTTCGGCCAGCTGCCCCACAAGTTCAGCAATTAAACCGCTGGATTCGTCATAGGGCAGAACGGACTGCCACTCGCCCGTCCTACTGTCCATGGCGTAGCCCAGGAGCATGCGTGTCAGGCCAAAACGCCAGGTATGTTGCCCGGTGGCCGGCAGATCAAACTCAAGCACGTTATCGTCATCAATGCCCCAGCGCACGCCCGACTCATTCACCCACAGGCGTAAATACCGCAGCCCTTCTTCATTGATGGCAAAGCGTGCGGCCAGGGCTGGCACTTCGAGCAAAGCCAGTACATCTTCTGCCATAAAGCGGCTGTTAGGCAGTGAAAGCAAAGTGGTAAAAGCCTGCAGGGCTGGATGCGCCTGGCTTGCACGCCGGTCGGAAATAGCAAAGGGCAGCCAGCGGTCCGACGCTGCGTTGCCAAACACGGCCTGAATAAACGGGCTGTAGCTGTCGATATCTGCAACCATGACGATGATGTCGCGCGGCGTAAGCGTTGGATCGGCATCAAGCATTGCCAGCAGTTGATCGTAAAGTACTTCCACTTCCCGCTGCGGGCTGTGACACTCGTGGAAAGTAACGGAGCGATCGTTGGGATCCAGCTTTTTTTTGTTGTGACTGTGCAGATATTCCTCTTCCGTAAGCCCGGTAACCGCATTGTTTTGCAGCTCAAGCAGATCGAACTGCAGACGGTGCAAAAGGTTATCCGGCTCGATATCGACAAAGACGTCGATCTCCTCGAACTGTTCCAGCTCAGCCAGTAAGAAAGTGTAGTCGCGGCCAAGCTTTCCCCAGGAGGCCAGCATTGGGTTGCCGACATCCTGCTCTCCATCTTCGTTAAACAGTGACGAAGCCGTCTGGTTATCTTTAAACAGGGGCAACATATTGCCGCTCTTATAGTGGCTGCGACGGCGTCGGCTAATTAACCGCGCAAGGTATGAGGGATCTTTAATATCTCCCCAGTAGTAGCGGCAAGGGTTGGTAAACAAAAGATGGACTTCAATATGCTTACCCAGCGCCTGAAGGGCCTGAAGATAGACAGGCGGTAAAGCAGAAATACCGCAAATAAAAAGACGCGACGGCAGGCCCGCCGGGCATTCATCACTCTTTTCCAGGGTGCTGATAAACCGCTGGTAAAGGTTCGCACGGTGCCATGCCGGTTGGCCGAGTTCACGGGTATGCTGCACGAGTGCGGCCCAAAGCGATGCCTGCCAGAGCTGCCCCTCGCCCGCATCTTCTACCAGTTCCCCCGCTTCCCATTTGCTTAACCAGCCGGGACGATAGACAAGATACTGGTCATAGAGATCGGCAATGCGTGAAGCGAGCTGGAAGAGCTTTCGGGAGTTGTCGTCTTCGATCAGATAGTGCTGTAACAGGGCAAACTCAGGCCTTTCGAGCATATCGGGGATCAGCGTCATGAGTTTCCAGCTCATGCTCTGTTTGCTAAACGCGCTCTGCTCAGGTACGTCCGGCAGGACACGAACAAACATATCCCAGATGAAGCTCGCCGGAAGCGGAAAAGCGATGTTGGCGGCAATACCAAATTTTTGCGCCAGCGTCATCTGCAGCCATTGCGCCATCCCCGTGCTCTGCACAAGAACCACCTCTGGCTGGAATGGATCGGGAAGGGGCTGCCCTTCCACAATAAACTCCATGATGGCTTCCAGAACATCAAGACGGTTGGAATGGTAAACACGCAACATAGAATCGCTACTCCTGACTTTTCTCTTCCTGCACACAATGCAGCCGCGACAGCTTTCCGGTGCGCCCCGCAGGGCTGGTAATATTAACGGCGATGCTGACACATCCCGCCGCAGATGTCTGCTGTCTGATGACATTCCACTCGGGTGCCGGATCCGGCACCTGAGGTTCACTCATTTCAACGGCCAGACGCCACAGCTGGCGAAACTGCCATTGGGCCTGAAAACCTTGTTGTAATACACGGTAATAGCCGGATAGAGTCATCATCACAATGGCAAAAAGTACCAAAGAACACAGCACTTCAGGCAGGCTAAACCCGCCTTGCTTTGTCTTCATCGGGGAAGCTGACACTGGACAGACTCCCTGAACGGGCAGAAATCGAGCCAGCCATGAGACGCAGCACGCCAGCGAGAATCCTCAAGGCTTCCCCAGCGCCACAGCGTAACCGGATCTTTATCCTCTGCGGAAAACGTCTGAGCCGCCATTAACGTCTCGCCTTTATCGGTTAATAATATGCAGGCTCGCCATTCCAGCTCTTGCTGCTGGCACCGCCACTCGTTTGTCGCCTGCCAGCGCTGCTGGCCTCCCCAGGCGAGTGCAGACGCGGCGCCGGCATACTGTTTTAGTAAATTAATCTCGCTGGCGACGCTCTGTTGCTGCTGATTGAGCTGCTGTTGCAGCCCGTTGAGCATCAGCATGCCTAAAGAAAAAAGCAGCAGGACAAATGCCAGAGAGCTGCTGCCTCGCTGGAGGCGCTTCATAAGTTGTGCCCTACGACAATATGCCTTAACGAGACGGGCTGCGCGCCCCCCTTCAACGAAGCGCTTAACTTGATTTCCAGCAGCGGCTGCAGGGACTTACGGACTAGCCGGGTTACCGAGAAATGGTTTATTGCCACAATATCCGGATCCGTTATTCTCTCCCAGCCGGTGCCTTCGCAGGCAGCCGCCCCTTTTAGCGTTTCCAGGCTGCCGTTTTGTAGCCGAAATCCAGTGGCCTCAGCTTCAGCATGTCCGGCTGGTTCCCACTGGCCGTTGCTGTTTATGTCCCACTGCACAAGCGCGCACTCGCCTCCCTTAAGAAGCGTTAAGCCTTTTCCTTTGCATACCCCATGGCAGTAGCCCGCACGCTGCAGGTGTTTTCCTATACCAAAAGCCAGTTGCCAGAGTGATTCCCGCAGATTTTCTTTCTGATATTGCAGCAGTACGCCCCGCTGAAGCGCAGGGAAAAGCCGCCCTGCGCCAAGCAAAATTATGCTGCTCAACGCCATGGCAATCAGCGTTTCGAGTAAGGTAAATCCTGTTTGATTTAACTGCATTTTTTAGCCTCGCCTGTTTTACAGGTGCGGATGCGTCCCCACGCAGAGATGATGATCTGCCACTCTCCGGCAGGGCTGCGTAAAATCAGATGGCCGGGCCATGCCGTATTTCGTATACCGTAGAAGCCAACGCCTGCCGTCATTTCTATTTCCACCTCCGCAAAAGGTTGTACCAGCTGCCAGGGCGACGCGCTTTTACATTGGCTATCTGGCGCAAGGTGGCTTGTCAGGCACCACCGGGAATCTGAATGGCTCAACCTGAGCAGATGATCGGCGTTTTTCCAGTTAGCCTCGCTACGCAGCTGCTGCAGAAAGCTACGCACCCGTTGTACGGTTATCCACAACCGTTGCTGTTGCTGCCATTGCTGCCAGCCATGTATGCCGCCCGCGCTCAGCGTCACGATAATTCCCATGACCAGCATCACTTCTGTCAGGCTAAAACCACGCTGCTTTCTTTTCATAACGAGAGTGTGCCAGGCGCGGAAAAAGGCCGCTACGCCGGGATTAAATTTCATCGAGATATGTCGAAGAAAATATGCGCATTTGCAGGGGGTTACATAAGTCCCGGAAAGGAACTCGAAAAGCTAAAAAGCGGGTAAAAAAAACCGGCGCACAAAGGCACCGGTTATGGCAGTCTGTCGGCAGTTAAATCGCGACAGGCGCTTTGATCGCCGGATGCGGGTCGTAGCCTTCAATCTCGAAGTCTTCGAAGCGGTAATCGAAAAGCGATTCGGGCTTGCGCTTGATAACCAGTTTTGGCAGCGCACGCGGCTCGCGAGTCAACTGTAGGTTAGTCTGCTCAAGGTGATTGCTGTACAGGTGCGTGTCACCGCCCGTCCAGACGAAATCACCGACTTCAAGATCGCACTGCTGCGCCATCATATGCACCAGCAGCGCATAGCTGGCGATATTAAACGGCAGGCCGAGGAAGATGTCGCAGGAGCGCTGGTAGAGCTGGCAAGAGAGCTTGCCATCGGCCACATAAAACTGGAAGAACGCATGGCAGGGCGCGAGCGCCATTTTGTCCAGCTCACCCACGTTCCAGGCAGAAACGATGATGCGGCGTGAATCCGGATCGTTCTTTAGCTGGTTAAGCACCGTGGCGAGCTGATCGATATGGCGGCCATCAGGCGTTGCCCATGAGCGCCACTGTTTGCCATAAACCGGCCCGAGATCGCCGTTCTCATCTGCCCATTCGTCCCAGATAGTGACGTTATTTTCACGCAGATAAGCCACGTTGGTGTCACCTTTAAGGAACCACAGCAGTTCGTGGATGATGGAGCGCAAATGACAACGTTTCGTGGTAACCAGCGGGAAACCTTCCTGCAGATTAAAACGCATCTGATGCCCGAAAATCGACAGCGTGCCGGTACCGGTGCGGTCATTTTTTGGCGTGCCTTCCACAAGCACTTTTTTCATCAAATCAAGATACTGTTGCATGTTGCCTCACGAAAGCTGCTGCTGCGGACGGCGGCGATACGCCCAGACCATCATAACGACACCGGCCACGATCATCGGAATCGAAAGGATCTGCCCCATGCTGATGTACTGCACCCATGCCCCGGTAAACTGGGCGTCCGGCTGGCGGAAAAATTCTACGATGATACGGAACGCGCCATAACCAATAAGGAACAGGCCAGACACCGCCCCCATCGGGCGTGGTTTGCGGATAAACAGATTCAGAATGATGAACAGCACGATACCTTCAAGCGCCATTTCATAAAGCTGCGAAGGGTGACGCGGCAATACGCCGTAGGTGTTGAACAGCGACTGCCATTCAGGATGCGTTGCCAGCAGGCCGATATCTTCGCTGCGCGACCCTGGGAAGAGCATCGCCCATTTAAAGTCAGGATCGACCCGGCCCCAGAGTTCGCCGTTGATAAAGTTGCCAAGGCGACCGGCGGCAAGGCCAAAAGGAATCAGCGGAGCAATAAAATCAGCCACCTGGAAGAAGTTACGTTTGGTACGACGCGCGAACCAAATCATTACGCAGATGACACCGACCAGGCCGCCGTGGAAGGACATGCCGCCATCCCAGACTTTGAACAGATATAGCGGATCGGCAAGGAAAGCCGGCAGATTGTAGAAAAATACGTAACCGAGACGCCCACCGAGAAAGACCCCAAGGAAGCCGGCATACAGCAGATTTTCTACTTCATTTTTGGTCCAGCCGCTTCCTGGTTTGCTGGCGCGGCGTCCAGCCAGCCACATGGCAAAAACAAAACCAACCAGGTACATCATCCCGTACCAGTGCAGGGAGACAGGCCCGACAGAAAAGATCACCGGGTCAAATTCAGGGAACCGAAGATAGCCACTATTCATAGTCATCACAAACCATTGTTATCCTGCCGGTTAAGAAAGGCAGGCTGCAAGTACGCACCGCTGCCGGTGCGCTCCGAAAGCGGCGAATCATAGCATAAAGGGCGCGCCGATTAAGTCCGCGAAGTTGTAAAAGATCTGTAATGTCGGGCGTAAAACAAGGCATCGGGCGCTTTAGCGCCCGCCGCGAATCAGCCCGCCCATGCCGCGCTGCTCCATAAACGAAGAGATCTGTTGACGAACTTCCGTTGCCAGCTGAGCTTCAAGGCTGCGCTCTGCCAGCAGCTGCGCTTCTTCAAGGTTTATATGGCGCAGCAGGTATTTGACGCGTGCCACCGAGCGTCCATTCATAGAAAGATGCCGATAGCCCATACCTACCAGCAGCGCAACGCACATCGGGTCACCCGCCATTTCACCGCACAGGCACAGATCGATTCCGTAGCGTTCGGCCTCGCTGGCTATATGCTGCAGCACGCGCAGCATAGCCGGATGCAGGCTGTCGTACAGGCTGGCGACACGAGTATTGTTGCGGTCCACGGCCAGCAAATATTGTGTCAGGTCGTTAGTGCCGACCGAGATAAAGTCAACCCGCCCGGCGAGATGCCCCATCATAAAGACCATTGACGGCACTTCCACCATCACGCCCAGACGGGGTTTCGGCAGCGCGTAGCCCAGCATCTCTTCCACTTCACTTCCGGCTCTGTCGATAAGGCGGCGCGCTTCGTCCACCTCATCCAGACTCGTAATCATCGGCAGCAGAATATTTAAGTTGCCTGTGGCCGCGTTCGCCCGCAGCATGGCGCGAACCTGCACCAGGAAGATCTCTGGCTGATCGAGCGTGATGCGGATCCCGCGCCAGCCGAGGCAAGGGTTCTCTTCGCTGATAGGCATATACGGCAGCTGTTTGTCAGCCCCGACGTCCAGCGTACGCAGCGTTACGGGCTTCTCGTTGAACATCTGCAACATGCCCTGGTACTGGGCAACCTGCTCTTCCTCGGAAGGGAAGCCGCTTTGCAGCATGAACGGAATTTCGGTGCGGTATAGCCCGATGCCATCGATGCGGCTACCGAGTTTTTCTTCATGTTGCGGGCTAAGGCCGGCGTTGAGCATCACCTGAACGCGCTCGCCGCTTTTCAGCGCCGCAGGCATTTCTACATCGTCTTCCGCAAGACGGCTTAGCTCATTTTCTTCGCTGATAAGGCGCTGATATTCCTGCAGCAGAACCGGCTCAGGATCGACCAGTAGTTCGCCGCGATAGCCATCCACCACCAGCGTACGGCGATGCAGCACCGAGGGCTGGATATCCGCCCCCATCACCGTCGGAATGCCCAACGCCCGCACCATAATGGCAGCGTGAGAGTTTGCGGCGCCATCGCGTACCACAACGCCGGCAAGACGGCTTTGCGGCAGTTCCGCAAGGGTTGCCGCCGAGAGCTCATCAGCAACCAGAACAAAACGTTCCGGCCAGGTGTTTGGTCCCTGGATGGTGTCGTCAAGGTGGAACAGCAGGCGTTGCCCAAGGGTTCTCAGGTCGCCTGCGCGTTCTTTCAGATAACTGTCCGACAGGCTGGCAAACTGCTCGGCAAATTTTTCGACGACTTTTTTAACCGCCCACTCCGCCACAGAACCTTTATCTACTTCGCCGAACAGCTCGCGGCGCAGCCGCGCATCGGTCAACAGGTGGGAGTAGAGGTCAAAAATAGCGGCAGTTTCTTTCTGAGCGCCCGCCGCGAAGCGTTTGCTGTAGCGGCGAAACTCATTTGCGGCCTCTTCAAGTGCCGCGGTGAGGCGCTCGCGCTCAAGAGTGATATCGAGCGTTGATGCTTCCGATACCTGCTCCATAAGCGGGAGCGTGGAGTCCATCCAGCCTTCGGCAATGGCGACGCCTGGCGATGCGGGAAGCGCCCGAATTCGCGTCTGGCGATACTGGCCAAACAGAGCGGCAAGCTGTGACTGGGAGAGAATGCCCGCCATTTGCGTGGCAAGAGTAACGAGGAAAGATTCTTCGCTTTCGTCATACTGACGGTGTTCACGTTGCTGAACGACCAGCACCCCCAACAGTTGACGCCGCTGAATAATTGGTACGCCAAGGAAAGCGCGGAAACGCTCTTCTTTTACCGCTGGTACATATTTAAAGCTGGGGTGTTTCTGAGCATCCGCAAGGTTGATGGGTTCGGCAAGTCGCCCAACCAGCCCGACAATGCCTTCATCAAATGCGAGGGTAATAGTGCGCCCGCGTGGTTTTTTCAGCCCTTTTGTTGCCATCAGGTAGTAGCAACGGCGGTCACTGTCTGCGAGATATACCGAACAGACCTCGGTATCCATCGCAAGGCAGATATCAGTAACTAAAATGTCCAGCGCCTCATTGAGGCGCGGGGCACTGGCTACCTTTTCAACAATTTCTCGCAAACGGGTGAGCATTTTTTGCGTGACTTAACCTCTTTTACGTCGCCATGCAGGCGCGTTATTGCGTGGTGGCGTAACTTCCTGCAGCGGCATAACGACACTGGCAAACTCTTTCATCACCCGACGATAAACATCGCGTTTAAAGGAGACAACCTGACGTACTGGATACCAGTAACTCACCCAACGCCAGCCGTCAAACTCCGGAGTGCTGCTGGTTTGCATATTGATGTCGTTATCAGAGCTTATCAACTGCAAAAGAAACCATTTTTGTTTCTGGCCGATACAAACCGGCTTTGTGTCCCAACGCACCAAACGTTTCGGTAATTTGTAACGTAACCAGTTGCGGGTCGAGGCGAGGATGCGGACATCTTTTCGCTGTAAACCAACTTCTTCAAAAAGCTCACGGTACATCGCCTGCTCAGGAGATTCACCAGGATTGATGCCGCCCTGGGGAAACTGCCAGGAGTGCTGACCAAAACGTCTGGCCCACATCACCTGCCCTTGCCGATTACAGATTACAATACCAACATTCGGGCGGTAGCCATCATCATCGATCACCGGACTACCTCAAATAAAACCTGGATTGCAGCGATTGTTTCATACAAGCCTCAGGCGGTAAACCACTCTTAACGGTGAACATTCACGATTAAACGTTGAATAACTCACAAATTTAACCAGAGTTATAAACAGATCGGGTAAATACGTCGCGCTTTTATTCACTTTTTCTGTGGATATCACTGTGAAAAAGCACCCCATACTTTCGGGACAACTTCTGATAACTTAAATCAGGTACAATCCCAGGATTTATAAAAACCCTCTTAATTCAATTAAATAAGCGAAAAAAAGTTATTCACCACCTTCATAACGTGACGTGTATCACACACGAGGATCGCCAACTGATGAAAAATCAAACAACGACGATTTTATCCACAGATTGTGCCAATAAGTCAGGCACAATTCGTTGAAAAAATGTGTTTCTCCCCTCAGTCAAGGCTGTAAATCGAACCAGTAGTGACGGTTTTCCTCAGTTATCCCACTTTTCTGTGGATAACCTGGGGTAAGATCCTGTTCATTGTCGGTGACCAGAACTGGAAAAGATTTTTCCACGTCATACAATATGCGCAACTTAAGAAAAAAACCCATTTAAAATCATGTGATTGTTATTACATCTTCCGACACGCTAAACTATTTCCACATTGTGGGTAAACCACGGTTATTTTTTAACCACTTGGCAGCCATAGGTTATGCACTTGCTACGTCCCTTGCTTCATCCGCCAGAAAATGAGCAGATTTTGTTGGCCCAGGCTCAGCGTCTTGCAGGTTATACACTGGGGGAGCTGGCCGCGCTCGCAGGCCTTGCAATTCCACCCGATCTGAAACGCGATAAGGGCTGGATCGGTATTTTGCTGGAGCTTTGGCTTGGCGCAAGCGCGGGAAGTAAACCGGAGCAGGACTTCGCCGCGCTGGGTATTGAGCTAAAAACGATCCCGATAGACCAGCGGGGCCGCCCGCTGGAAACCACCTTCGTCTGCGTCGCCCCCCTTACCGGCAATACCGGCGTGGTGTGGGAAACCAGCCATGTGCGCCATAAGCTTAAGCGGGTGCTTTGGATACCGGTAGAAGGTGAACGACAAATTCCGCTTGCCGAGCGCCGCGTGGGCGCACCGCTGCTGTGGGAGCCATCAGAAGAAGAGGATCGTCAGCTCCGGCTTGACTGGGAAGAACTGATGGATTTAATCGTGCTGGGCCAGGTAGAGCACATTACCGCCCGGCATGGCGAAGTGTTACAACTACGTCCGAAAGCCGCTAACGGTAAAGCGCTCACCGAAGCCATAGGCGCCGAAGGCGCGCGCATCCTTACGCTGCCACGGGGTTTTTATCTGAAAAAGAACTTCACCGCGCGGCTTCTGGCACGTCATTTCCATCTGTAGCATCAATTAACTTGCACTCCCTTTCCGGCACGCGTTTATAATTAGCGTTTTCATTTTTTGGCAGGACTTTTTTGATGTTTGCATGGATCTCTGACCCCAATGCGTGGATGGCTTTAGGCACGCTAACGATTCTGGAAATCGTACTGGGTATCGACAATATTATTTTCCTCTCTCTGGTCGTTGCGAAGCTCCCTAAAGAGCAGCAACAAAAAGCTCGTCGCCTTGGTTTAGGCGCCGCCATGATTATGCGCCTGGCGCTGCTGGCCTCCATTGCGTGGGTTATTCGCTTAACAACGCCGCTGTTTACGGTAATGGACAATGCGATCTCGGCGCGGGATTTAATCCTGCTGCTTGGGGGACTGTTCCTTATCTGGAAAGCCAGTAAAGAGATTCACGAATCCATCGAAGGTGAAGAAGAAGGGCTTAAAACCAACGTTCACTCCTTCTTCGGCGCTATCGTGCAGATCATGCTGCTGGATATTATTTTCAGCCTGGATTCGGTAATCACCGCCGTCGGCCTGTCGGACCATCTGTTTATTATGATGGCCGCCGTGATCATTGCGGTTGGGGTAATGATGTTTGCCGCACGCGCAATTGGCGATTTCGTTGATCGTCACCCGTCGGTAAAAATGCTTGCTCTGGCGTTCCTGTTGCTGGTCGGCTTTACGCTGATTCTTGAAAGCTTCGATGTTCATGTGCCAAAGGGTTATATCTACTTTGCGATGTTCTTCTCCATCGCGGTCGAAAGCCTCAACCTTATCCGCAACAAAAAAAATCCGCTCTAGCCCGCACGGGGGAAAGTTTTACGCTTTCCCCTGATTTATTTTAAGAATTTCCTGCTTATCTGCTCGCCTTTAAAAAGTTATTACTAAACTATGTATGGCATTCCATTCCTGACGAGGCGAATAACAATGAAAAAATGGGCAGTTGTCATTTCCGCTATCGGTCTGGCATTCACAGTTTCTGGCTGTAGCAGCGACTATGTAATGGCAACCAAAGATGGCCGCATGATCCTTACCGACGGTAAGCCGCAAATTGACGATGAAACCGGGCTGGTG
>DALYUA010000019.1:0-17277 GCA_031993245.1 Buttiauxella sp.
GCCGGCACGCAACAATATATGGAAGCCATGGGCGTGCCGGGGTTCCTGCTGCCGCTGACCATTTTGCTGGAATTTGGCGGCGGCCTGGCGATTCTGTTCGGCTTCCTGACCCGCACTACCGCCATCATTACCGCGGTATTTACCCTGCTGACAGCCTTCCTGTTCCACAGTGACTTTACTCAGGGCCCGAACTCCGTGATGTTCATGAAGAACTTCACCATCGCGGGCGGCTACCTGCTGCTGGCAATCTTCGGACCTGGCGCTTACAGCATCGACCGTATGCTGAATAAAAAGTGGTAAGGGTTCTATACTGAATAACAATCAAACGAAGGCATAGCCTTCGTTTTTTTATGTATGTTTTGCCCACTCATTGAAAGGAGAGAAACATGGGGCAGCTAATCGACGGCGTCTGGCACGATACCTGGTATGACACCAAATCCACCGGCGGGCGCTTTAAACGTTCTGAATCCGCCTTTCGCAACTGGCTGACCGCCGATGGCGAACCGGGTCCAACGGGCAAAGGCGGTTTTGCCGCCGAGAAGGATCGCTACCATCTGTATGTTTCTCTCGCCTGTCCGTGGGCGCACCGTACCCTGATTATGCGCGCCCTGAAGGGGCTGGAATCTTTTATCTCCGTCTCCGTTGTTCACCCTCTGATGTTGCAGGATGGCTGGACGTTCGACGATGATTTTCCTGATGCCACCGGCGATGGGCTTTATCAGCACGAGTACCTCTATCAGCTTTATCTGCAGGCCGATGCCGAATATACAGGACGCGTTACCGTTCCCGTGCTGTGGGATAAGAAAACGCAGACCATCGTCAGCAATGAATCTGCGGAAATCATCCGCATGCTCAACACAGCCTTCGATGCGCAGGGAGCCCGTGCCGGGGACTATTATCCGCCAGAGTTACGCGACCAGATTGATGAGCTCAACGGTTGGATTTATGACACGGTAAACAACGGCGTATACAAAACCGGATTTGCCACTTCACAAGAAGCCTACGATGAAGCCGTGGGAAAAGTGTTCGAGTCGCTGGCGCGCCTGGAGCAGATCCTCGATAAACATCGTTACCTTACCGGCGATCGTCTGACTGAAGCAGATATCCGCCTGTGGACTACGCTTGTACGCTTCGATCCGGTTTACGTTACCCATTTCAAATGTGATAAACACCGCATCAGCGATTACCCGAACCTGTACGGCTTCCTGCGGGATATTTACCAGATGCCGGGCGTCGCGGAAACCGTCAGCCTGCCGCATATCCGTAACCACTATTATCGCAGCCACAAAACCATCAATCCGACCGGAATTATATCCATCGGGCCGGCGCAGGATCTTGAGGAGCCGCATGGTCGCGATGTCCGCTTTAAAAGCGGCCAAAAATATTCATAAAGCTGATAATTTACGGCGCGGCCATTCACGGCTATTCTTGAAGGAGATCGCTTAAAGATCAAGTGATTGAAGATTAACCAAGGCAGGCCGCATATGGACTGGTATCTCAAGGTATTACGGAATTATATTGGTTTTGGCGGGCGTGCGCGCCGCAAAGAGTACTGGATGTTCATCCTCGTCAACCTGGTGTTGACCGGCGTGTTAAGCATTCTGGATAAGATGCTGGGGCTGCGGATCGCAGAAGATGAAGGCGCGCTGACGACGATTTACGGCGTGCTTATTTTCCTGCCGTACTGGGCCGTCCAGTTCCGCCGTCTGCACGACACCGATCGTTCTGCATGGTGGCTGTTGCTGCTGCTGATCCCGATTGTCGGCTGGCTGGTCATTCTGGCGTTTAACTGTCAGAACGGTACGCCGGGCGCGAATAATTTTGGCTCCGACCCGAAAGCCATGGATGCCCGTTTAGTCAGCGAGTAAGTATCTTCTTACCTCGCCCCTCTCCCCCGGGAGAGGGGAAATTCCGGCGCCCTCATCCCGGCGTCAGGATGAGAGCGTCCTGACTATTTCAGCAGCTTCGGTATCTCTCGCAGGCACCAGGCTTTTGCTTCACCCATGCTGTCGCGCCGCCACGCCATAATGATATCGATTTCGTTGGTGTATTCAGGGCTAACCACGCGCAGCCTTCCTTCGGCGATGTCCTGTTCCACCAGCGGGTAAGGCATAGTCGCCACGCCAAGCCCTGACAACAACGCCTGGCGTTTATCTTCGATGGTGCTCACGGTAAGACGCGGCTGCTTATCCAGTAACTGCACCGTTAATACCGGGCGTTCACGAGCGGTATCCGCCACCGCAATACCGCGATATTTCACGCGCGTCACTTCTGATAACGGTTCCGGTTCGCTATGAATAGGATGGTCGGGCGCGGCGACATAGACATTCATCACCCTGTAGAGCTTGCGTGAATTAATCTCTGATGACGAACGGAAATGCATATCCGGTGCGATCACGATGTCCGCTCTGCCCTGTTCAAGGCGTTCCCAGGCCCCGGCCAGCACTTCGGTGATGACAGAAAGCTGGGTATCGGCTTTATCGGCCAGTTTATCAATCAGCGGGAACAGTCGGGCCGTAGGCACCAGCGCTTCGGTGACGATAGTCAGATGGGTTTCCCAGCCGCGCGCCAGCGCTTCGGCATCCGTCGTTAATTTATCAGCCGCTTCCAGCAGCACGCGCCCGCGCTCAAGCAACATGCGCCCGACGTTGGTAAATTTTGTGCGATGGCCGGAGCGGTCAAACAATACGACATCCAGCTCTTCTTCTAATTTTTGCATGGTGTAACTTAACGCCGAGGGAACGCGCCCCAGCTCATCCGCCGCTGCGGCAAAGCTGCCGCGCCGGTCAATAGCGTCCATTACTCTTAACGCTTCAAGCGTCAATGCTCTCTCTTTAGCCATCTCGTTCTCATTCAGGAAATTTGAACATACCGAGCAGATTAACTGGCTAACAATGCATCGTCCAGGCCTTTACCATGGGTTGAGTGTAAAAAGAGGTCAAGAATATGATTACGCCGAGAACTGCCAAACAATGCGGGAAAGCGGACTACGGGTGGCTACAGGCGCGCTATACGTTTTCCTTTGGACACTATTTCGACCCAACATTGCTGGGCTATGCCTCTTTGCGTGTTCTCAACCAGGAAGTATTAGCGCCCGGCGCGTCATTCCAGCCACGCACTTACCCGAAGGTCGATATCCTGAACCTGATCCTGGAAGGTGAAGCGGGATACCGCGACAGCGAAGGTAATAACGTGCAGGCCAGAGCCGGGGAGGCGCTGCTGCTTTCCACGCAGCCGGGCGTTAGCTACAGCGAGCATAACCTCAGTAAAGAGAAATCGCTGACACGCCTGCAAATCTGGCTGGACGCCTGTCCTGAACGGGAAAATGCGCTGGTGCAAAAAATCGACATTGCCGACGTGGCCCGGCAGTTAATCGCCTCGCCAGACGGCAATAAAGGGAGCCTGCAACTGCGCCAGCAGGTGTGGATTCACCATATTGAGCTGGAAAAAGGCGAAGAGCTGAATTTTCAGCTCCACGGACCGCGAGCCTATTTACAATCCATTCACGGTACGGTTCATGCCGTAACGCATACGGAAGAAAAAGAAGGGCTGACCTGCGGCGACGGCGCGTTTATCCGTGACGAGGCTAACATTACGCTGGTCGCCGATACCCCACTGTGTGCATTGCTGATAGATTTACCCGTCTGAAACACGGAGCGTTCTGTTAAATTGGGAGTATTCAATGAGTAAGAAATCAGCCACCAGAAAAAATAGCAAGAAAGTGGTGCAGTCACCTTTATCAGCGGCAGCATTATCAACCCGCGCTGAACCCGAACTGAGCTACGACGATATGCTGAGCGAACTGGAAGCGATCGTCAGCGAAGCGGATGTGCGGCTGGCCGAAGAAGAAATCAGCCTTTAAAAATTCCAGCGCTGCTTCGACAGTAAGAGGTTTCAATTAAGCAAAAACCGGGGAAATCCCCGGTTTTTGCTTTCTGGAGGAGCAGGCTTATTCGCCGTTGCCGCTGCCTTTAACACGTTCAATGTTGGCACCCAGCGCCTGAAGTTTGTCTTCAATGCGCTCGTAGCCGCGATCGATGTGGTAGATACGGTCAACAACGGTAGTGCCTTCCGCAATACAACCCGCCAGCACCAGGCTTGCAGAAGCGCGTAAATCGGTCGCCATTACCTGCGCGCCGGAGAGTTTTTCCACGCCGTGACAGATAACCGTGTTGCTTTCAATTTCAGCATGCGCGCCCATGCGAATAAGTTCCGGCACGTGCATGAAGCGGTTTTCGAAGATGGTTTCGGTGATCACGCCGGTTCCTTCGGCAACTAGGTTCAGCAGCGTGAACTGAGCCTGCATATCCGTCGGGAAACCAGGATGCGGCGCGGTACGCACCGTAACGCCTTTCGGACGCTTGCCGTGCATATCAAGGCTAATCCAGTCTTCACCTACTTCGATATCGGCACCCGCTTCGCGCAGCTTCGCCAGCACCGCATCCAGGGTGTCTGGCTGGGCTTTATGGCAGACAATTTTGCCGCCGGAGATAGCGGCAGCCACCAGGAAAGTACCGGTTTCAATGCGGTCCGGCAGTACGCGATAAACGCCGCCGCCCAGACGCTCAACGCCTTCGATGGTGATGCGATCGCTGCCTGCGCCGCTGATTTTTGCCCCCAGCGTGTTGAGGAAGTTCGCCGTATCGACGATCTCTGGCTCACGCGCGGCGTTTTCAATGATGGTGGTGCCTTCCGCAAGCGTTGCAGCACTCATGATGGTAACGGTGGCGCCCACGCTCACTTTATCCATCACGATGTGCGCGCCTTTCAGACGGCCCTGGACGGAAGCTTTAACGTAGCCCTCTTCCAGTTTGATCTCCGCACCCAACTGCTCAAGGCCCGTAATGTGCAGATCGACCGGACGAGCGCCGATAGCGCAGCCGCCAGGCAGAGAAACCTGGCCCTGGCCAAAACGCGCCACCAGCGGCCCAAGCGCCCAGATGGAAGCACGCATGGTTTTCACCAGCTCGTAAGGCGCACAGAAGATATTTACCTGGCTGGCATCAATATACACGGAGCCATTGCGCTCAACTTTGGTTCCCAGCTGGCTGAGCAGCTTCATCGTGGTATCGATGTCTTTCAGTTTTGGAACGTTCTGGATCTCAACCGGCTCTTCAGCCAACAGCGCAGCGAAAAGGATCGGCAAGGCGGCATTTTTTGCACCTGAGATCGTCACTTCACCGCTTAGCCGGGTTGGACCCTGCACACGAAATTTATCCATTGCAACAGCTCTCTATTAAATTCAAATTATTACAGCACGCCAGGACGGGCTGCTTAAAAACCATTTAGCTTACGATCGCGTTCCCACTCTTGTGGGGTATAGGTTTTGATCGAAACGGCGTGTATGCGGTTATCGGCGATAAGCTCCATCAGCGGCGCATAAACCGTCTGCTGCTTCTTCACGCGGCTTAACTCGCCGAACAGTTCACCCACCGCAATCACTTGAAAGTGGCTACCGTCGCCGGAAACGTGGACTTCCTGGAGGGGCAGTGCGTTCATCAGCACTGTCTGAATTTCATGATTTTCCATGGGATATATATTCGTCGGTTAATGGATTAGCCACACATCTTAGAGGAAAGTGGCGTCGGCTTAAATAAGCAAAAAGCCCCCGATCTCAACAGATCGAGGGCGCGAAGAGTAACGCTATGAAAACACTAGCTTGCAAAAGCGGGTAACAGGCCGTCCGGCAGGTTATAAAGTTTGACCAGCGTCTGGAGTTTGTCACTTGCCCCCTGCAATATCAGATCGCCCCCCTGCTCTCTGGCAAGGGCGACGAGATGGATGAGTAGTGCCAGCCCCGCCGTATCCACGCGTGTCAGCTTTGCAAGATCGAACGCCTTAACGCCGGGCATTACCTGTCCCCGCACCTGCCAAAGAGACTGGACGGTATCGCCGTCCAGCTCGCCGGCCAGAACCAGCGTACTGCCCTCGCGTTCCCAGCTTAGCTGCTCTTCCATTACTTTTTCTGTTCCAGGGTAATCGGTTGCTGCGAGACAGATTTCAGCTGCGCCGTCAGACCTTCGATGCCTTTGGTGCGCAGAATATTACTCCACTCGTTTTGTTTGGTGGTGATCATGCTGATCCCTTCGGCAATCATATCGTAAGCCTGCCAGTTACCGGTCTGGCTGTTTTTACGCCACTGGAAATCCAGGCGCACCGGTGGACGGCCATTTGGATCGACTATCGTAACCCGGATAGCGACGATATCGGCGTTCCCCAACGGCTTTTCCGGAGCGATCTGGTAGGTCTGGCCGCTGTACATAGCCAGCGCCTGGCCATAAGCCTGCTTCAGGTATTCTTCGAAAGCCTTAAAGTACGCGTCACGCTGGGCCGGCGTTGCCTCTTTGTAATAGCGGCCCAGAACCAGCGCGCCTGCATATTTTATTTGCACATATGGCAGGAGTTCCTGGCCTACGATGTCGCGCAGGTAGTTCGGGTTTTGACGAATTTTAGGCTGTTCGTTTTTCAGGCGATCAAAGGTTTTCTGCGCCGCCTCCTGCATCTGCTTGTAAGGGTTGCTTTGGTCTGCCGCCATCGCAAACGGCGCAATCACCAGCATGGCGATCATCACAAGACGTTTAAACATAATAATATCCTCTCTGATTAGTTCGTCGTGCCGGGCTGCGGCGCAGCTTCATTATTCTCAGCCGGCGCCGAATCGGGAGTCTGCGCATTCTGATTATCGCCGTTGCCGCTCTTATACAGGAACTGGCCGATCAGGTCTTCAAGCACCAGGGCTGATTTCGTATCCTGAATGGTGCCGCCGTCTTTAAGAATAGACGAGCCCAGTTCCGGGTCGTCAAAACCAAGATTCATCGCAAGGTACTGTTCGCCCAGCAGGCCGGAAGTGCGAATCGCCAGCGAGCTGGTGTCCGGGATGTGGTCGTAGCGTTTCTCGATTTCCATCGTCACGCGCGGCAGGTAGGTTTTTTCATCAAGCGAGATATCATCCACGCGTCCGATAACCACGCCGCCCAGACGAACCGGAGAGCTTACCTTAAGCCCGCCGATGTTATCGAAGGTGGCATACACGCGATAAGTCGGCTCGCTGCGTAGCGAGGTGACGTTAGCCACTTTCAGGCACAGAAAGATAATGGCGACCAGCGCCACCAGCAGAAACGCGCCAACCCAAATTTCAAATTTCTTTGTTTGCATGAACTCAATTCCCAAACATCAGTGCTGTGAGCACAAAATCAAGGCCAAGAACGGCCAGAGATGCGTGCACAACGGTACGTGTCGTTGCCCGGCTAATCCCTGCGGACGTCGGAATAGCATCGTAGCCATTAAATAACGCAATCCACGTTACGGTAATGGCGAATACCACACTCTTAATGACACAGTTAACTAAATCGAGACGCCAGTTAACGGCGTTCTGCATGGCCGACCAGAAGAAGCCAGCATCAATTCCCTTCCAGTTCACCCCGACCAGCGCCCCGCCCCAGACACCTACGGCCACGAAAATCAGGGTAAGCAGCGGCAGCGAAATAACCCCCGCCCAGAAGCGTGGCGACACCACGCGACGTAGCGGGTCGACGGCCATCATCTCCATGCTGGAGAGCTGCTCTGTGGCTTTCATCAGGCCGATTTCAGCCGTCAGCGCCGAGCCTGCCCGCCCGGCAAAAAGCAGCGCGGCAACGACCGGCCCCAGTTCGCGCAGCAGCGAGAGCGCCACCAGCATGCCAAGGCTCGATTCCGCGCTGTAGGTGGTCAGCACCAGATAGCCCTGCAGGCCGAGCACCATACCGATAAACAGACCGGAGACGATAATAATTAGCATCGACAGAACGCCGACGTTATAGAGCTGACGCATCAGCAGCGGCGCGTGCTTACGGAATTCCGGTTTCCCTACCAGCGCATTAAAGAGCATCAACCCGGCACGGCCAAACGAGGCGCAGGTTTTTAAGCCGCGTCGTCCAAACGATGCCAGTGCATTAAAGAGCATTTCCGCTAACTCCCTGTTTTTGATAGTAGATCGTGTTGATAGTCCGCTGCGGGATAACGGAATGGCACAGGGCCGTCCGCGATACCGTCAAGGAACTGGCGCACTCGCGGATCGTGATTCTCACGTAGCGCTTCAGGGCTGCCTTCAGCCACGATATGCCGATCGGCGGCGATGTAGGCGTAATCAGCGATACTCAGCACTTCCGGAACATCATGGGAAACCACAATACAGGTCACGCCCAGCGCGCTGTTCAGTTCTGAGATCAATTTTACCAGCACCCCCATGGTAATGGGGTCCTGGCCAACAAAGGGCTCATCGAACATGATGAGGTCCGGCTCCAGCGCAATAGCACGAGCGAGCGCCGCACGACGAGCCATTCCGCCGGAGAGTTCAGACGGCATCAGATTCGCCGCCCCCCGCAGGCCAACCGCTTCGAGTTTCATCATCACCGTGCTGCGTAACAGCGGCTCCGGCAGGCGGCGATGCTCGCGCAGCGGATAGGCGACGTTTTCAAATACGTTAAGATCGGTGAACAGCGCGCCGGACTGGAACAGCATGCTCATGCGCTTACGCACGGTAAACAGCCGCGAGCGAGACATAGCCGGAACGTTTTCGCCATCAAACAGAATTTCGCCGCTGTCCGGCGGAATTTGGCCGCCGATGAGACGCAGCAACGTGGTCTTTCCTATGCCGGAAGGCCCCATAATGGCAGTGATCTTGCCCCGCGGTACGGTCAGAGAGATATTGTCGAAAATGCGTCGATCGCCGCGGGAGAAACTCACTCCGCGAATGTCGACCAGATTCGTCGCGCTCTGGCTCATCATTCTTCCTTTTAATAAAGCATGGTGTTTAAACGCAGCGGAAACCCAACATTTTTACAGAATATTACCTGCTGCACTTAGCGAAAGCTGGCATTTGTTTTACTTTTCGGACGCATAAAGTCAGAATTAAGCATGATTGCCAGACACCTCAGATCTGTACGCAAGCCGGAATTTTCCAGGCCACGACCGGCGATTATACCTTAATAAAGGATTTTGCATGCTGTTAGCTACGGCTCTGTTAATTATCGGTTTACTGCTGGTGGTCTATGGTGCTGACCGCCTGGTGTTTGCCGCTTCTCTACTTTGCCGCAATTCTGGGATCCCGCCGTTAATTATCGGTATGACCGTTGTGAGTATCGGCACGTCTCTGCCGGAGATGATAGTCGCAGGCTCTGCGGCACTGCATGGCCAGATGGATTTAGCGATCGGCACCGCGCTGGGATCCAATATAACTAACATTATGCTGATCCTGGGACTTGCGGCACTTTTACACCCATTTACCGTGAATTCCGATATCCTGCGCCGCGAATTACCCATAATGTTAATTCTGAGCGTGGTGGCTGGATTTTTGATTTTTGATAATCATCTAAGCCGAATAGACGGCCTGCTGCTTATCGCGATGGCCGTTTTGTACCTGCTGTTTATTTTGAAGATCGCACGCCTGGCCGAGCGGCAGGGGCACGACAGCCTGACGCGGGAACAAGTGGCCGAGTTGCCGCGCGAAGGTAGCCTCTCCGTGGCCTATCTCTGGCTCGCGGTGTCGCTTATCGTTTTGCCTATGGCGACACGCATGGTTATCGATAACGCCACCGTGCTGGCGAACTTTTTCGGCGTCAGCGAGCTGGTCATTGGCCTGACGATTATCTCAATCGGCACCAGCCTTCCGGAACTGGCGACAACTATCGCGGGCGCGCGAAAAGGCGAAGATGATATTGCCATCGGCAACATCATTGGTTCGAATATTTTCAATATTGTTTTTGTGTTGGGTATCCCGGCTCTCATCGCCCCGGGCGATATTGACCCTCTGGCTTTCACGCGGGATTACTGGGTAATGTTAGCGGTAAGTGCCATTTTCGCACTACTTTGCTGGCGCAGGCCTCGCGCTATCGGCAAGGCGGCGGGCGCTCTGTTAACATGTGGTTTCATCGTATGGATAGTGATGCTGTGGTTTGCCGCATCACCGGTCGTTGGATAAAGCGGAAACGGAAAATATGTCACACGTAGATTTACAGCCGGGTTTTGACTTTCAACAGGCAGGTAAGGACGTCCTGAATATTGAACGTGAAGGCCTGGCGCAGCTTGATCAATATATCAACGCAGACTTCTCACAGGCCTGCGAGAAAATTTTCTATTGCTCAGGCAAAGTTGTCGTCATGGGGATGGGTAAATCAGGCCATATCGGTAAAAAAATGGCGGCGACTTTTGCCAGCACCGGTACGCCCGCCTTTTTTGTGCATCCTGGTGAAGCAAGCCACGGCGATCTGGGCATGGTTACCGCGCAGGATGTGGTAATCGCCATTTCTAATTCCGGCGAATCCAACGAAATTCTGGCGCTGATCCCCGTGCTTAAGCGCCTTCAGGTGCCGCTGATTTGCATGACGGGCCGTCCTGAAAGCGCCATGGGCCGCGCCGCCGATATCCATCTTTGCGTCAAAGTTCCCCAGGAAGCCTGTCCGCTGGGACTGGCTCCTACCACCAGCACCACGGCCACGCTGGTGATGGGCGATGCGCTGGCGGTCGCGCTGCTGAAAGCTCGCGGCTTTACCCAGCAAGATTTTGCGCTTTCGCATCCCGGCGGCGCGCTGGGACGTAAACTGCTATTACGCGTCAACGATATCATGCACACCGGCGATGAAATCCCTCATGTCAGCAAAGAGGCATCGCTGCGCGATGCGTTACTGGAAATTACCCGTAAAAATATGGGCATGACGGTTATCTGTGACGACCTGATGAAAATCGAAGGCATCTTTACCGACGGTGACTTACGCCGCGTCTTTGATATGGGCGTCGATTTGCATACCCTCAATATCGCCGAAGTGATGACAGCAGGCGGTATTCGCGTCCGTCCGGGGACGCTCGCGGTAGATGCCTTGAACCTGATGCAGTCCCGCCATATTACTTCAGTGCTGGTTGCCGATGGCGACCAGCTGCTCGGTGTGGTACATATGCACGATATGCTGCGCGCAGGCGTGGTTTAACAAAGGATTAGAATTAATGAGTAACCATGAAGCGTCGCTCGATACCTGCTATGGGCCTGTGAGCGCGCGCGTGATGGAGCGGGCAGCAAAGGTGCGCCTGCTTATTCTGGATGTCGACGGCGTTATGTCAGACGGCCTGATTTATATGGGCAACAGCGGTGAAGAGCTGAAGGCTTTTAACGTGCGTGACGGCTACGGTATTCGTTGCGCCCTCACCTCCGGTATAGAGGTCGCCATTATTACCGGTCGCAAGGCAAAGCTGCTTGTCGATCGCTGTGAAACTTTGGGCATCAGCCATCTTTATCAGGGACAATCCGATAAGCTGCTGGCTTTTCGCGATCTGCTGGATAAACTCGCCCTGCGGCCAGACCAGGCGGCTTATGTCGGTGACGATCTTATCGACTGGCCGGTGATGGCGGAGTCCGGGCTGAGCGTCGCCGTTGCCGATGCGCACCCATTACTGACGCCGCGTGCGGACTACGTTACCCGCATTAACGGCGGACGCGGTGCCGTGCGCGAAGTCTGCGACCTGTTATTACTGGCACAAGGAAAGCTTGATGAGGCCAAAGGGCTATCCATATGAGTAAAACAAGGCGTTGGGTTATCATCCTGCTGTCGCTTGCAGCACTGGTGCTGATCGGCATTAATCTGGCCGATAAAGATATCGTTGCGCCGGTTTCCGTCAACAATAACGAGCCAACCTATAAAAGCGAACACTCCACTACGATAGTCTATGACCCGAAAGGGGCGCTGAATTATCGTCTGGTGGCAGAACACGTTGAATATTTCTCTGAAGCCGCCATTTCGTGGTTCACCAACCCGGTAATGACGCAGTACGATGAAAATAAAGTTGCAACCTGGTCATTACGGGCAGATCGCGCCAAACTGACTAATGACCGCATGCTGTATCTGTATGGGAATGTTGTTCTCACAGCCCTGACTCCCGATTCGCAGTTACGCAAAATTACCACAGACAATGCGCAGGTTAACCTGATCACCCAGGATGTCGCGTCCGATGATTTGGTGACGCTGTACGGTACCAGCTTTAACTCCAGCGGCCTGAAAATGCGCGGAAATTTACGCAGCAAGAATGCCGAGCTGATTGAAAAGGTTAGAACATCCTATGAAATTCAGAATAAACAAACTAAGCCGTAACCTGGTATTAACCAGTACGCTTTTGGCCGCCAGCTTTTCGGCCTTTGCGCTGACCGGTGATACCGAGAAGCCTATTCATATTGAATCAGATCAGCAGTCGCTGGATATGCAAGGCAACATCGTCACCTTCACCGGCAACGTTGTTGTTACGCAGGGCAGTATCAAGATCAACGCCGATAAAGTCGTGGTGACTCGCCCGGGCGGCGAACAGGGTAAAGAAGTTATCGACGGCTTTGGTAAGCCGGCGACCTTTTATCAGATGCAGGATAGCGGCAAGCCGGTTAAAGGCCACGCCTCCACTATGCATTATGAATTGCAGAACGACTTTGTAGTGCTGACCGGCGATGCGTTCCTGGAGCAGCTCGACAGCAACATCAAAGGCGACAAAATTACCTATCTGGTTAAAGAGCAGAAAATGCAGGCCTTTAGTGAGAAAGGTAAGCGCGTGACCACCATTCTGGTGCCTTCACAATTGCAGAATAAAAATGGCCAGGCGCCGGCACCCAAAAAGAGCAACTAATTCGTTATGGCAACTTTAATCGCGAAAAACCTCGCCAAGGCCTATAAGGGCCGTCGTGTGGTGGAAGACGTTAGTCTGACCGTTAAATCCGGCGAAATTGTCGGCCTGCTCGGACCCAACGGCGCGGGTAAAACCACGACGTTTTATATGGTCGTTGGCATCGTGTCGCGTGATGCGGGCAATATCATCATTGATGATGAAGATATCAGCATGCTGCCGCTTCATGCCCGTGCGCGCCGGGGCATCGGCTACCTGCCGCAGGAAGCCTCGATTTTCCGTCGTCTGAGCGTGTTTGATAATCTGATGGCGGTCCTGCAAATCCGCGACGACCTGAGCGCAGAGCAGCGTGAGGATCGTGCGAACGAGCTGATGGAAGAGTTCCACATTGAGCATTTACGTAACAACCTCGGCCAGTCGCTGTCCGGCGGCGAGCGCCGTCGTGTGGAAATCGCCCGCGCTTTAGCCGCAAATCCAAAATTTATTCTGCTGGATGAGCCTTTTGCCGGCGTTGACCCAATTTCCGTTATCGACATCAAGCGGATCATCGAGCATTTACGCGACAGCGGGCTCGGTGTGCTGATTACTGACCATAACGTACGTGAAACGCTGGCGGTTTGTGAACGCGCCTATATCGTCAGCCAGGGGCAGCTCATCGCACACGGCACGCCGGGTGAAATCCTGGAAGATGAGCATGTTAAGCGTGTCTATCTGGGCGAAGAGTTCAGACTCTGATAGGGTAGGACATATTCACCTTAACATGTGGGGAAGTTCGCTCTGAATATGAAGCAAGGTTTGCAACTTCGGCTTAGCCAACAACTTGCTATGACTCCGCAACTGCAACAGGCGATCCGTCTGCTGCAGTTATCAACGCTGGAGCTACAGCAGGAGCTTCAACAGGCACTGGAAAGCAATCCACTGCTTGAGCAAACCGACCTGCATGAAGAGATCGATACTCAGGAAACCCGCGAAGACGAAGCGCTGGATACCCGTGAGGCTCTTGAGCAGAAAGAGATGCCAGACGAGCTCCCGCTGGATGCGAGCTGGGATGAAATCTACACCGCAGGTACCCCTTCCGGCACCGGCACTGATTACATCGACGACGAGCTTCCCGTTTACCAGGGCGAAACTACCCAGTCACTTCAGGACTATCTGATGTGGCAGGTAGACCTGACGCCTTTTACCGACACCGATACCGCCATCGCCACTTCCATCGTTGATGCCGTTGATGAAACCGGCTATCTCACCGTCACGCTTGAAGAAATTCTGGAAAGCATGGGTAACGATGAGGTGAGCCTCGATGAAGTGAAAGCGGTGCTCAAGCGCGTTCAGCGTTTTGATCCCGTTGGCGTGGCGGCACGCGATCTGCGCGACTGCCTTCTGATCCAGCTTTCACAATACGCTAAAGAGACGCCGTGGCTGAACGAAGCTCGCCTGATTGTCAGCGAGCATCTGGATCTGCTTGCTAATCACGACTTCCGTAGCCTGATGCGCGTCACGCGCCTGAAAGAAGACGTGCTGAAAGAGGCGATGTGCCTGATCCAGTCTTTGGATCCGCGTCCCGGTCAGTCCATTCAAACCGGTGAGCCTGAATATGTGATCCCTGATGTGCTGGTGCGTAAAGCCCAGGGACAATGGACCGTTGAGCTCAATTCAGATAGCATTCCACGCCTGAAAATAAACCAGCAGTATGCCGCGCTCGGCACCAGCAGCAGAAACGACAGTGATTCGCAGTATATCCGCAGCAACCTGCAGGATGCGAAATGGCTTATCAAAAGTCTGGAAAGCCGCAACGATACGCTGCTGCGCGTCAGTCGCTGCATCGTCGAGCAGCAGCAAGGTTTTTTTGAGCACGGCGCAGAACAGATGAAACCGATGGTGCTGGCAGATATTGCGCAGGCGGTGGAAATGCATGAATCCACCATCTCACGCGTGACGACACAGAAATATCTGCATAGCCCGCGTGGCATCTTTGAACTGAAATATTTCTTCTCAAGCCACGTGAATACCGAGAGCGGTGGCGAAGCCTCCTCTACGGCAATACGTGCGCTGGTGAAGAAGTTAATTGCTGCGGAAAACCCCGTGAAACCACTTAGCGACAGCAAGTTAACGACTATGCTGTCAGATCAGGGGATCATGGTGGCACGCCGCACCGTTGCGAAGTATCGAGAGTCTTTATCCATACCACCGTCAAATCAGCGTAAACAACTGGTCTGACTCAACTGATAAGGAAGACACTATGCAGCTCAACATTACGGGACAAAACGTCGAGATCACGGACGCACTGCGCGATTTTGTGAATGCGAAGTTTGCCAAGCTGGAGCAGTACTTCGAACGCATTAATCAGGTTTACATTGTGTTAAAAGTGGAAAAAGTTACCCACCTTGCAGATGCGACGCTGCATGTGAACGGGGGCGAATTACATGCCAGTGCCGAAGGCCAGGACATGTACGCGGCCATTGACGGCCTCATCGACAAACTGGCTCGCCAGTTAACTAAACATAAAGACAAACTAAAACAACATTGATAATCCAGGTATCTGTTTACGCCCCGACGGCTCGTTGTCCTAAGGTCAACGGGCCGTTAGCATAACAGCATGCTTAGGTGAACTTATGATGAACAACGATTCCGCTCTACAGCTTAGTAATGTCCTTAACCAGGAATGTACCCGAAGTGGCGTCCACTGCCAGAGCAAAAAGCGCGCGCTGGAGATCGTCAGCGAGCTGGCTGCAAAGCAGCTTGGCCTGCCGCCACAAATCGTTTTTGAAGCGGTGCTGACGCGTGAACGCATGGGGAGTACCGGTATTGGTAATGGCATCGCCATTCCACACGGGAAACTTGAAGAAGATACCCTGCGCGCCGTTGGGGTGTTTATTCAACTGGAAACGCCTATCGCTTTCGATGCGATTGATAATCAGCCTGTCGACCTGCTGTTTGCTTTGCTGGTGCCTGCCGATCAGACCAAAACGCATTTGCACACCCTGTCGCTTGTGGCAAAGCGCCTGGCAGACAAAACGATCTGCCGCCGCTTGCGTGCGGCGAGCAGCGACGAAGAGCTTTACCAGATCATTACCAATACTGAAAACGGTAGTGAAAGTGAATAATCTGGCTGCGGCATCGCGCATGCCACAGCCTGAGATGTCGGGGGAATGATGACATGGTGCTGATGATAGTCAGCGGCCGCTCTGGTTCAGGGAAGTCTGTAGCCTTGCGTGCACTGGAAGATATGGGATTCTACTGTGTGGATAATCTGCCGGTAGTGCTGCTGCCGGATCTGGCAAAAACCCTCGCCGAGCGGCAAATATCCGCGGCGGTCAGTATCGACGTGCGTAACATGCCGGAAAACCCGGAGATTTTCGAGCAGGCAATGACAAATCTGCCTGATGCTTTCTCCCCGCAGCTCCTGTTCCTCGATGCGGATCGCAATACTCTGATCCGACGCTATAGCGACACCCGTCGCCTGCACCCTCTTTCCAGCAAGAATTTGTCGCTGGAAAGCGCCATCGACGAAGAGAGCGATCTGCTTGAGCCGCTAAAGTCCCGAGCCGATCTGATCATCGACACTTCAGAAATGTCGGTGCACGAGCTGGCGGAAATGCTGCGCACACGCCTGCTGGGCAAACGCGAACGCGAATTGACGATGGTCTTTGAGTCCTTCGGCTTTAAGCACGGTATTCCGATTGATGCCGATTACGTGTTTGACGTACGCTTCCTGCCGAACCCGCACTGGGACCCTAAACTGCGTCCAATGACCGGTCTGGATCGCCCTGTCGCCGCGTTCCTCGACAGACACACAGAAGTTCACAACTTTATCTACCAGACTCGCAGCTATCTTGAGCTGTGGCTACCGATGCTGGAAACCAACAATCGTAGCTATCTGACCGTAGCCATCGGCTGTACTGGCGGTAAACACCGCTCGGTTTATATTGCCGAGCAGTTGGCCGACTATTTCCGCTCGCGCGGCAAGAACGTTCAGTCTCGCCACCGTACGCTGGAAAAACGTAAAACATGACCGTAAAACATACCGTTGAAATCACCAATAAGCTGGGCATGCACGCGAGACCGGCGATGAAGCTGTTTGAGCTGGTACAAAGCTTTGAGGCAGAAGTGATGCTGCGCAACGAAGCGGGAACCGAAGCCGAAGCCAGCAGCGTAATCGCCCTGCTGATGCTGGATTCGGCCAAAGGCGGGCAGATTGAAGTTGAAGTCACCGGCCCGCAGGAAGAACAGGCGCTGGCAGCGGTTATCGCGCTGTTCAATGCCGGTTTTGATGAAGACTAACTTATTGCAGATTATGCTGCGCCAGGAATGATTCCCCGCCTAACTGGCGCATCTGCCGTACTATCCACTGCTGGCGCTGATGCACATAGCCCGAAGGCGCATTCGCTTTAAAACGGATTGGATTGGGCAGCACGGCGGCAAGCAACGCGGCTTCCGCAGCCGTCAAACGACTTGCTGGCTTATGGAAATAACGCTGCGCCGCCGCTTCGACCCCAAAGGTGCCTTCGCCAAATTCAGCGATATTCAGATAAACCGCCAGAATACGGCGCTTCGTCCACACCACTTCCATCCCGAGTGTCAGACCGGCTTCCAGGCCTTTACGCACCCAGCTTCGCCCATCCCACAAAAAGAGGTTTTTGGCCG